>JANNNT010000439.1:0-4053 GCA_031398685.1 Rhodocyclaceae bacterium
GTTCTTTGGCGCCTCGTCAATTGAACGTCTGCCCACTGAACGCGCCATCACGTCGCAGGTTAAAGCCTTCAAGGGATGCTCGCTTGCCTAGAACAGTCCTTTCGCTCGGCTATTTGGCTCCGATTTCGGAGTCATTTACAGCGGATATCTCATTTGTTTGGTGATCCGAATTTCCGCCAGAACTGGACTTGAGTAAGTTAGCTGCAGCGATTCAAATAGCACGCATAAAAAAGGGGAGCAAACTTGCTCCCCTTTGATTTTATGAACGTTATTGCTACGGAACAAAGCGGCGTCAGTTGGCGAAGTTCTTCTCGGCGAAGCCCCAGTTGGCGAGGCTGGTAAGGAAAGTTTCAACATACTTCGGACGCAGGTTGCGGTAGTCGATGTAGTAGGCGTGTTCCCAGACGTCGATACACAGCAGTGCTTTGTCGCCGGTGGTCACGGTCGCGACCACGCTGGTGGGTGCGTCTTCCGAAGTGATCGAGTCGCAGGTGACCAAGCCGCTCGAGGACTCCACCCTTTTTTCTGCATGCTATTTGAATCGCTGCAGCTAACTTACTGAAGTCCAGTTCTGGCGGAAATCCAGATCACCAAACAAATGAGATATCCGCTGTAAATGACTCCGAAATCGGAGCCAAATGGCCGAGCGAAAGGACTGTTCTAGGCAAGCGAGCATCCCTTGAAGGCTTTAACCTGCGACGTGATGGCGCGTTCAGTGGGCAGACGTTCAATTGACGAGGCGCCAAAGAACCCGTCGATTCCAGGCATTCTGGACAACGCCACGGCTACGTTTTCCGGCTCGTCAAATGGGCCGCCGTGGCATATGACGAGAATATCCTTGCGCACACGGCGTCCGGCTTCGGCAATGTTCATGACTTTGTCAATGGCTTCATCCAGACTCATGGCCACGGCAGCGCCGATCGAACCCGCCGTGGTTAAGCCGACGTGGGCGACCAGCTGGTCCGCCCCGGCCTCGGCCATTTTGCGGGCATCCTCGGCGTCGAAGACATAGGGTGAGGTGAAGAAATCCTGGCGATTGGCCTCGCGGATCATCTCGATCTCCTTGTCGTAACCCATGCCGGTGCCTTCAAGATTGGCGCGGAAATTGCCGTCGATAAGACCAACGGTGGGGAAGTTTTGAACTCCCGAGAAGCCGGTTTCCTTCAGCTGGGTGATGAATCGTGGCATCAGACGGAAAGGGTCGGTTCCGCACACGCCGGCGAGAACAGGCGTGTTTTTGATTACGGGCAGCACTTCCGCCGCCATGTCCATCACGATTGCATTGGCATCGCCGTAGGGCATGAGTCCGGCCAGAGACCCCCGGCCGGCCATGCGGTAGCGCCCGGAGTTGTAGATGATGATCAGATCGGCACCGCCGGCTTCGGCCAGCTTGGCCGAAATCCCGGTGCCCGCGCCGCAACCGACAATCGGCGAGCGCCTGGTTCTCTGTTCAATCAGACGGCGAAGGACTTCTGTTCTGGTGAGGCTCATTTGGCTTCCTCCTGAGAATTGGATGGGGTCGGATTGAGAAGCAGCAGCATCTGTTTGGCAATTTCAGCCGAAAACTCAGGATCGTTGATGTTGCAGTCCATTTCGATGATCGGGATGCCGGAACGCAGGCCGGCACGAATTGCCTCAAAGCACCCCTGATCAGCGGCCGGATCCCAGAATTCGCCGCCTGCGCTGTCAAGGATGGAGACGCCGCGCCTGGGAATGAGGATCACCACCGGTCCAGTGGCGGCGTTGGCTGCCGCCGCCAGGCGTCGGCCGATTTCTCGGTTTTCCTCCACGTTGGTTCGCATCAAGGTCACGTTGGGGTTCCAGCGGTACAGGGTGCGCTCCTGAAAGGCCTTGGGCATGGACTCGACGCTCCAGAAATTGGCCATGTCCACGCAGCCGGGAACGATCACCGTCGGCAGTCCGGCACGCGGGCCGGCCAGGCAACGCTCTGGCCCGGCATCCATAACCCCGCCGCACACATTGTCAGCCAGTTCAGTGGTGGTGATATCGAGCAGGCCACTGATATGGCCCTCAGCAAGCAAATTCTCCATCGTTCGACCACCGGTGCCGGTCGCGTGGAAAACCAGCACTTCATACCCTTGCTTTTCAACCGCTTCCTTGACCGCAGTCACGCATACGGTCGTATTGCCGAACATTGACGCCGCCAGCAGAGGTTTATCCTCGCTGATGGCGGGGGGTGTAGCACTGACCATGCCGATCATGGCATTGGCCGCATTGGCATAGATCAGCTTGCTGATACGGTTTAAACCCGCCACATCGACGATCGACGGAAAGAAGAGAATGTCTTTGCCGCCACTGTAAGCACTGACATCGCCTCCGCCTACGGTCGATACCATGACCTTGGGCACGCCAAGCGGCAAGGCACGCATGGCGGCCGTAGCAACGGCCGTGCCGCCGGAGCCGCCCATACTGAAAATCCCGGCAACCTGGCCGTCGCGATGCAGTTTGCGAACGACTTCAACCAGGCCGTCGGTCATAGCCTGCATGGCGTTGTCCTTATGCTCGCCGGAGCGGAAATCGGCGATATTCGCGCCTCCCGCGGCGGCAACTTCTGTGCGTGAAATATCGGGCTCGAATCCGGGTTCGCCGATGACTCCGATGTCGATACTCAACGTTTCTGTTCCCGCATCACGCATGATGTTGCGTACAAACAAAAAGTCCGTACCTTTGGTATCGAGCGAACCCACAATCAGTACTTTTCCCTTCATGACGTTCTCCTGTTTTTAGCGCCGTGAGGCCGGCAATTGTGTGATAACGGTCAGTATGCCAAGCGATACCTAATACGGCCGTGGCCCACAGCGCGGCGACAAACGGCTGAAGAGGCATCGGGGCAGATATGCGAAAACACTGGCCTGAGAAATATACTCCTAAGCCCGTCGATATGCCGCCTGGCAAGGGAAAAAAGCTTAATGGAATAGTCGCGAGGACTTGCGAACAGTTGCCCTTTTACCAACAAGCTGTCCTGTTTCGCCCAGTCGACACGGGCGCGTGGACTATGACGAAGCTAGCAAATCCGCGGCAACTGTTCGCCGACCAGCATGTCGACGATGCGCTGACCGCCGAAGCCGGTGTGCAGCACGACCACGCCGGCAGGTTCCTCGGTGACTTCGCCGATGATCGCCGCGTGCGTGCCGGCCGGATGCGCGCGCATGGCCGCCAACAC
Source organism: Rhodocyclaceae bacterium (assembly GCA_031398685.1). Lineage (GTDB taxonomy): Bacteria > Pseudomonadota > Gammaproteobacteria > Burkholderiales > Rhodocyclaceae > Propionivibrio. The sequence continues at coordinate 3,185 of JANNNT010000439.1, forward strand.
CCGCTCGGCCTGGGCGCCGGGAACAATCGCAATCAGCTTGCCTTCGTTGGCCAGGTAGAGCGGATCGAGTCCGAGGATTTCACAGGCGCCCTTGACCTCTTCGCGCAACGGCAGCGCCGTTTCGTGGATGCGGATGGCGACGTTGGAGCTTTGAGCGAATTCGTTGAGCACCGTGGCCACGCCGCCCCGCGTGGCGTCGCGCAGGCAATGGAGGTCCGGGCACGCAAGCAGCATCGCCGCCACCAGGCTACCGAGCGGCTGGCAGTCGCTGGCCACGCCGCAGTCCACGCCGAGCTGGTTGCGGGCAATGAGGATCGCCGTGCCGTGATCACCGAGGTGACCGTTAACGATGACCGCATCGCCCACCCGGGCGTTTTTTGCGGAAATGTCCACGCCGTGCGGCACGACGCCGATGCCGGCGGTATTGATGAAGAGTTTGTCCGCCGCACCGCGCTCGACGACCTTGGTGTCGCCGGTGACAATCGTTACGCCGGCCTCGCGCGCGATCCGCTGCATGCTGGCGACAACGCGGCGCAGAACCTCAACCGACAGCCCTTCTTCAAGCACCATGCCGCAGGAGAGATACAGGGGAACTGCACCGCTCATGGCCAGATCGTTGACCGTCCCGGCGACGGCCAGCGTGCCGATGTCGCCGCCGGGGAAAAACAGCGGATCGACGACGAAGGTATCGGTGGTGAACGCCAGCCGATCGCCGTATTGCGCCAGAGCCGCCAGCGAGAACACCGCCTGGTCTTCCATCGCCGCCAGCACGGGATTGTCGAAAGCGCCGAGGAACACGTCTTCGATCAGGTCACGCATGGCCTTGCCGCCGCTGCCGTGTGACAGGTTGATGTGTGTATCCCGCACTT
>JANNNT010000447.1:0-1747 GCA_031398685.1 Rhodocyclaceae bacterium
CAGTCGGCTGGGCTGCTCGCGGCGTCCCTCGGCTACTCACGCATGTTCCGGGACGATCTTGCCCAGCTCGACGCGGCAATGGCGCTTTACGATGCCTTCTACCGCTGGTGTCGCGACGCGACGGAAGAGACGCACAGATAATTTAGAAGCGTCTTGTCCCTCAGGCACCGGCGCAGCACGCCAAGTCCTACTTCTCAGGAAAAAGTGATATGGGTAACTTCGCAGGATTTGATCTTGCAATATTCTTGGTTGGCGCATTCGCGGCAGCCTTTGTCACCGGCCTCGCCGGTTTCGCCTTCGGGATGGTCGCTGCAGCAATCTGGCTGCACGCGTTGACGCCAATTCAGGCGACGGCGTTGATCGTTGCGTATGCGCTCCTCGTGCAAGGCTATGCCGTCTGGAAACTCAGGCAGGCCTTGAACCTCCGCCGGCTGATGCCGTTCATTGTGGGCAGCGCCATTGGCATTCCCGCCGGGATTTTCGTTCTGAAATGGGCTTCGCCGTCGGATCTTCGGATTGCAGTGGGAGTGCTACTCATCCTGTTCAGCCTCTACAACCTGATCCGCCCGAAGTTGCCTGAGGCAAAGGAAGCGGGCTTCGCACTCGACACCACCGTCGGGGTGCTCAATGGCATCCTCGGCGGGTCGACGGGGCTCGGCGGTATCTTGCCGACAATCTGGTGCGGGATGCGCGGATGGAAGAAGGATGAGCAGCGTGCCGTCTTTCAGCCGACCGCAGTCGCGACGTTCCTGATGACGATCGTCTGGCTTGGCGGCGCAGGTGCTCTCACCGCTGACATCGGTTGGCTGTTCGCTATTGGCTTGCCAGCGCTGTTTGCCGGCAGCTGGCTCGGCTTGAAGCTTTATGGCCGGCTCGACGAAGCAACTTTTCGAAAGGTCGTGCTCTACGTGCTTCTCCTTTCAGGTGTGGCTCTCGTCACGACGTCAAGGTGACGCTGCAATGTCGCCTCATGCCTAAGCGTCATCGCTCGCCACCAATGTCTGCTTGGGGTCGTAAGCCGAATCTGGCGAATTTCGACCAACGGCCAGAGACCGCCAGTCACACCGAACTCCGAAATCGCTCGTGTGCTTGCGTTGGAACGTGCTCAATGCGGTTCACGGCACGTCCAGCCTCCGCTCACGCATCGGCGCTGCGGCATAATGGCGCATGATCGTCCATGCAGTCGACGGCACATACGAGCTATTCCGGCACTTCTACGGCCTGCGCCGGTTCAACAAAGGAAAGGACCGGCCTTTTGGCGCCGTGGTGGGCGTGCTGCAGACATTGCTGCAAATGATTGAAACCGGAGCAACTCACGTCGGCGTTGCGACCGATCACATCATTGAGTCCTTTCGCAACCGCATGTGGTCCGGCTACAAGACAGGCGATGGGATCGAACCGGCGCTTCTCGCGCAGTTCCATCCGTTGGAAGAAGCACTCGCGGCTATGGGCGTCGTTGTATGGCCCATGACCGAGCTCGAGGCTGACGACGCGCTTGCCTCCGCCGCTCGCATCGCCTGCGAAGATAAGCGCGTCGAGAAAATCGCCATCTGGACACCCGATAAGGACCTGGCGCAGTGCGTTCGCGGCGACCGGGTGGTGCAGATCGACCGCAAAGGGAAGAAGATCCGCGATGCAGAAGGCGTTCGCCAGAAGTTCGGGGTGGAGCCCGTCCTGATCCCCGATTATCTCGCGCTGGTCGGCGACGCTGCAGATGGATACCCAGGCATTGCGGGTATCGGGTCAG
>JANNNT010000451.1:0-3528 GCA_031398685.1 Rhodocyclaceae bacterium
CGGCTGGGTTGCCAGCTGGCGTCCAGACCCGGCGTGGGCGGTCCGTCGCAATACCTTCGCGAGACGCGATGACCTGCCGCTAACCTACGCCGAGGTCGATCACCGCAACTGGGTCAAATGCATGGAGGCCTGTCTCGCCGATGCGGCCGTTGCGCCGCCGCCGGTCAACGGCCGCGATTGCCGATTCGGAAGCTGGTATTACGGAGAAGGCTGCAGTCGTTACGGAAATCTCCCCGAGTTCATGGCGATCGCTCCGTTGCACGAAGCGGTGCACGCCCTCGGCAAAGAATTTGTAGACCTTCGTGCGGCAGGTCACGCCGAGCAGGCGCGCAACCGTCTTGGTGAGCTGCATGCGCTGCGCGAAGGGTTGATAAACCGTCTGCACGCTCTCTCGGCGGCGATGGCGCACCCCCGTCCGTAGCTGGGCATCTGGCCGAGCCCGCGGGTTCCGGATGGCGGTGTGGGCGATGCTTTGCGACCGCTAAAGCACCTGCGAGGTGCTGCTGCTCGTTGCCAGCTTGTCGAGAGCGCCCATCATCGGCATGAAACGCCGGTCGCCGGGTGCCAGCTGGTTGGCCAATTCCAGGCTGTCGCGAGCTTCGGTGACGAGGTCCGCGTCGATCCCGCTCTGCTGCATCTGGGTGACGATCACATGGGCGAAGTTGAATAACACGCGGACGTTGCGGGGCATCGCCTGGCGCGCGTTGCGCATCCAGAGAACGGCCTCATCAAGTTTGCCGTCGCGGGCCAACAGGGCGCCGCGGTTCATCAACTCAACGGCCTCCTGGCGTGAGGTTTCGACGAGTTTTGCGCCTTCCTCGGCCATGTTCGCGGTGTCGAAGACCCTCTGGACGTCAGCGAGCAGCGCCGCGTTGTCCGGGCTGTTCTTGACTTCGCCCTGCAGCAGGGTCACGGCGCTGTCGCGCTCGCCGGTGGCAAGCAGCAGGCGGGCGATCTCCATCGTCGTTTCGCTGTCGGGACGGACGCCGCTGGTGGCCATCAGCTCGCCCAGTTCGCTGGCGGCCTTGTTGGCGAGGGCAAAATTGCCGCTCTGGTGATGAACTTGCCCCTGGACAGCCAGGGATTTTAACCGCACATCTTCCCGGTCGAAGCTCTTGTTGAGACTGCCCAGAACGCGCAGCGCCTCTTCCGGGCTACCTTTGGCGGAGCAGGTCTTGGCCAGTCCGAGGTAGGCGTCGGGCGTCTTGAGCACCGAATGTTCGCCGAGCGAAACACTCTTGCGGAAGGCGCGCTCGGCGTTGTCGAGCTTGCCCAGTGTGAGCGCGACGTCGCCCAGGGTTTTCTGGCGCAAGACCGAGTTGGGCGACAGCCGGGTCGCCCGTTCGAGAACCTGCTCGGCGGCTTCGACTTCGCCCGTCGCCTGCAGTGTTTTCGCCAGCCAGTCGTAGGCTTCAAGGAAGGCACTGTTGTCGCCGATCACTTCCTCGAGCAGCGTCTTCGCGCCAGCAAAATCGCCGCTTTGGTATAGGACCTTGGCCATCCCTGACTTGGCCCACGGCGTGTCGCGCACGGCGAGCACCGCGGCATAGCCCTGGCGGGCCTGATCGAGGTCGCCGCTGGCGAGCAGCAACTGGCACTTGAGTCGTTGCAGATCGGCGGCATTGGCCTTGTCTACGGCCAGTCTTTCGTCGCAGAGGCGTATCGCCTGGGCGTGGTCGCGACGCGCCAGTGCCGCGTCGATCCCGGCGAAAGCCTCTTTCTTCGCCCAGATCTTGGCTAGCCGCATGCGTAGCGTCGCCTCGGTGATCGGCTTGATCAGGTAGGTATCCGGCTGATATTCGGCGGTGCCGGTAACCACGTCCGTCGTTTTTTCGGCGGTAATCATGATCCATGCGCACGCTGGGCCGATCAGTTCGCGAAACTTCGCCTCCTCGAGAATCTGCTGACCGTTCTTGCCGGTTCCGAGGTTGAAGTCGCACAGCACAACGTCAAATTTTCCGCGTTCGAGCAGACCCACGGCGACCTTGCCGTTGGCCGCCGTTTCGATGCTCTTCACGTTGGCGCCGCAACCGCGCAGGATGTCGCGCAGCATGCTGCACATGCCTTGAAAGTCGTCGATGATGAGGAATGTTTTGTCGGAGAAATCCATCTCCGTCGGGCGTCCGGGCGTCATGTCGGTTCCTCAGTCAAATTGATCGCAGCGCGATCATGGCAGCCTAAACACGAAGCAGCCGCCGCCCCACGCGCCGCCGTTTTCAAGCCGGATTTCGCCACTCCGGCCACGGTTGCGGTGCATTTTTGCCGCCACCACGGAGAAATGCAGGCCAAGGCCGGTGCTGCCACCCAGAAAATCGACGCCGCGCATCGCCTCGACACCGGCATCGAGCATCCGTTGCGGGTAACCCTCGCCATTGTCCTCGACGCGCAATTCGAGGAAACCGTCGGCTTCCTTCGCCACCAGGCGGATACGGTCGCGGGTGTAGTGAATCGCGTTGTTGAGTGCGTTGCCGATCACGCCGCTGACCAAGTCTTCGTCGAATTCCCAGTAGAGTTCATCGTCGCCGCAAAGCTCGATGGTAATTCCCTGTGAGGCGAGCAGTGGCCCGTACTGGTCCCCACTGACACGGAGGAAATCGCTGACCGATTGCGACTGAGGATCGAAGGGATACAGGTCATGGCCGGCCTTGTAGAGCGTCAGCAACTGGATCAGGTTGCTGTTGATCCGCTTCGTCTCATAAATCATGTGCGCCATGTCCGCATAGGCTACCGGGTCCACGTGCGACAGCGTTTTTTCCAGCCCGCCGATCAGCATGCTGATCGAGTTTTTCATATCGTGCACCGACGAGGCCAGAAAAAATTCCATGCCGGGCTGCGATTCGAGATCTTTCATGGCTTTGCTTTCCGAAGAGTTTTCTGCGCAGGTCGTTTGTTTTTCGGCAGTGCTGGCGAACTGCTTTGGCACCTGAAGATTGTCGCACAGTCCTGTGCCGATTGGCCTGTCCTGCGGTTTTTGTACACGCTCGGCGTTGGGTCGTAACAGGGAGGCGGCTGTCCAGGACGGTTGGGCATTGAGAGCAGGAAACAAAAAAGCCGGCTCAAGAGCCGGCTTTTCGTTGTTGCAGAACCGCTGATCAGGCCAGAGTGCCAACGTTGTTGAGGTCGGCGAAAGCTTGTTTCAGACGCGCCTTGAAGCTCTCTTCGCCCTTGCGCAGGAATACACGCGGGTCGTAGTATTTCTTGTTCGGCTTGTCGTCGCCTTCCGGGTTGCCGATCTGGGTTTGCAGATAGCCTTCATTCTTCTTGTAGAAGGTCTTGACGCCGTCCCAGAACGCCCACTGCAGGTCGGTGTCGAGGTTCATCTTGATCGCGCCGTAGGAAATGGCTTCGCGGATCTCTTCAAGGCTTGAACCCGAACCGCCGTGGAACACGAAGTTGATCGGCTGTGCCTGGGTGGCGAACTTCTTGGCGATGAAGTCCTGCGAGTTCTTCAGGATGACCGGTTGCAGCTTGACGTTGCCCGGTTTGTACACGCCGTGCACATTGCCGAACGAGGCGGCGATGGTGAAG
>JANNNT010000468.1:0-5234 GCA_031398685.1 Rhodocyclaceae bacterium
AGGACAGATCGTTCTCGTTGGCGCGCATGATCTGCATCTGCACGATGGTGTAGGCAATCATCACCAGGCCGAGCACCACCGACATGGCTGACGCATATCCCATGCGGAAGAAGCCGAAGGCGTTCTGCACGATGTAGTGCACGATCACGCGCGTCGAATCGAGCGGACCGCCGTTGGTGGCCACGGCCACCGTATCGAAGATCTGGAACGATCCGGTAACGCTGGTGACGAGTACGAAAACCATGACCGGCCGCAGCAGCGGCAGGGTGATCCGGCGGAACATCTGCCATTCGCTCGCGCCTTCGAGCGAGGCGGCTTCATAGAGGTAGCGCGGAATGTTCTGCAGTCCGGCAAGGAACAACATGGCGATCAAGCCCATGTGGCGCCAAATGTTGACGGCGGCGACGGTGATCAGCGCCTGGTCCGGGCCGGCAAAGAAGGGCTGGCGGGCGAAGCCGATCTGCTGAATGGTCGCGTTGACCCAGCCCAGCATCGGATTGAGTAGCCACAGCCACATCATCGCCACCAGCACGTTGGACAGCAAGTAAGGCAGCAGCACGACGGACTTGACGAAAAGCGAGCGCGTCAGGCGGTCCATCGCAACCGCAAGGAACAGGCCCAGCACGGTCTGCAGCGGAATGTTGATTATCACGTAGAGCGCGGAGAGCTTCATGCCGAGCCAGAAGTTGCCGTCGGACATCATCTTGGCGTAATTGGCCCAGCCCACCGCGTGCGGTTTGCTGAGCAGGTTCCAGTCGGTGAAGCTGATTTCTATCGCGCGCAGCGTGGGTGCCGCGTAGAAAATCAAAAAACCGATCAGGGCGGGCAGGATCAGCAGCAAGGCGGTCAGAGTTTCGCTACGTCGGCGCGTGGAAAACGCGTGGCGAATTTCAGCAAGCTCGAAGCGGAGCTTGCGTGTCAGAGAAGGGCTGGGGGCGGCTCCCACAACGGCAGTAAGGCGGATGGACGTATGTGCGTTCATGCCATCCCCCTCAAACCGGCAAATCGACGGTACGGGGCAAAGCATCGCCCGCGGAATCGAACAGATGCATCGCGCTTGAAGGCAACCCAAGCTCGATCCGATCGCCCGAAGCCGCACGCGAGTCGCCCGGTGCGGCGGCTACGATCTCGGTTTCATCGGCCAGTCGCGTGTACAGGTAGGTGGTCGTACCGAGGCGCTCGACCAGATCCACTGTGCAGCCAAGGTGCTGGTCGGCCTGATCCCGCGCGACGATGTGTTCCGGCCGGATACCGATGGTGACCACCTCGCCGTTCTTCAGCCGCGAGCCATCGACGGCAACGCGCACCGCCGCCCCGCCGTTAACCTTGACCGTCGCCGACTGCGTATCACCCGCCAGCAGCCGGGCGTTCAGGAAGTTCATCTTCGGCGAACCGATGAAACCGGCCGTGAACAGATTGCGCGGGCGGTGAAACAGCGCCATCGGGCTGCCAACCTGCGCCAGGCTGCCCTTTTTCGCCACGTCCTCGCCGGTATGGAGCAGCACGATCTTGTCGGCAAGCGTCATCGCTTCGACCTGATCGTGAGTCACGTAGACCATGCTAGCTTCCGGAAACCGCTTGTGCAGCCGGGCGATCTCGATGCGGGTTTGCACGCGTAGCGACGTGTCGAGGTTGGACAGCGGTTCATCGAACAGGAAGACCTTGGGCGAGCGAACGATGGCTCGCCCGATCGCCACACGCTGGCGCTGCCCACCCGACAGCGCCTTGGGCTTGCGCGCCAGGTAGAGCTCAAGCTGCAGGACGCGCGCCGCTTCGCGCACCTTGAGGTCGATCTGCTCCTTGGGCATTTTGGCCAGTTGCAGCCCGAAGGCCATGTTTTCGTAAACCGTCATGTGCGGAAACAAGGCATAACTCTGGAACACCATGGCAATCCCGCGATTGGCTGGCGCAACATCGTTCATGTGCCGGCCGCCGATGTACAGATCCCCGTTGTTGATTTCTTCAAGCCCGGCAATCATGCGCAGCATCGTGGACTTGCCGCAGCCCGATGGGCCGATGAACACGCAGAACTCGCTCTCCCTGATATCCAGGTTAAGCTCACGCAAAACTGGCGGGTTATCCCCATAGGCTTTGGACACGTTCTTGAAAACAATGCTGGTCATTGCAATCTCCCGCGGATGGTGAAGGGCAGAGAATGAAACAAGGAAAAACGGGCAGGCGGATACGTCAGAACAAACAGCAAGTACAGGGATTCCCCGGTAACTTTCACGAATGCCTCCAATACATGAATGGCCAACTTTGGTTACTAACCCGCGTCACTAACGCGAGTTAGTTGATATATTGTAAGCAAAATTTGGAGAAAAGGTGAAAAATAAACGCCCCCTGGAAAACTCCCCGCACGGATCCAGACTTGCCGGCGCGGACTGGCGAAAGAGGACGTGGCGTGCGCTTATTCAGCGATATATGCGGATTCCCGGCATTGCTTTCGTTTCCACTATTGGCCCATTCGGTGCAGCACCAAACTGGCTGCAGCAGATTCCCAGGGTGCTACAAAAGCAACGTGCTGGAACGATGGTAAAGATCGGCGCGTTGATCGGAAAGCCGTGGTTCAGCCGGCCTGACAAGGCGTCATGCCTGGATGTCGCCTGAATTCAGCCCGCCCCCTTATATTTGCCATATTTACTTGGCACCGAAATGTCCATAGACTCGCCGCCAGTTTTTACCCAAATTCGCAATAACAACGAAAAATAATCATGCACCTTCAGGGAGAAGTGCGGCGCGACGATGATCTGTGGCTGCTCGGCAGCCTCTGCGGCCTATTCCGTATTCCGTTTGACGCGTCGCTGATCGCGCAGAATTTCCCGCCACCGTATAGTCTCGCCACGCTGCATGAAGCCGCGCGTGCGCTGGGGATCAAGACTGGTCACGGCACGGTAGCCAAACTGGTCTGGCAGAAATTGCCCCTGCCGGCGATTGCCTTTCAAAGCCACGTTTCCCCGGTTTCTATCGAGCCTTTCCGTTCTGAGATAGCGCCTTCATTACTGGAAAACTTGGCACCCGCCTCTTCTGATGCCGATGCCTCGCCCCCCGCACTCACCGCGCTGCTCATCGTCAAAGCCTCCGCCGACCAGCTGCTCTACTTCCGTCCGGGTAGCCAGACGCCGGAGACAATGCCCATCGCGGATGCAGCAAGCCGGTTAGCGCCCGACCTCATCCTCGTGGCCAAAGAATCCACCGCCGGCGAAACCGACGACATCGCCGGCTTCACCCCCGAGACGAAGTCCTTCGGCTTCAGCTGGTTCACTGCAGAACTCATCAAGCACAAAACGATCTGGCGCGATGTGCTGCTCGCCTCACTCGCCATCCAGCTCGTCGGCCTGACCACCCCGCTGTTCACGCAGGTGATTATCGATAAGGTGGTGGTGCACCAGACCAGCAGCACCCTCATCGTCCTCGGGGTCGCTCTGGTCCTGTTCATGCTGTTCACCAGCGGCATGACCTGGCTGCGCCAGTACCTCGTGCTACATACCGGCAACCGCATCGATGCCGTACTCGGCAGTCAGGTCCTGCGCCACCTGCTGAGATTGCCGCTGCCATACTTCGAATTCCGCTCGACCGGTGTCCTGGTCGCCCGGATGCACGGGGTGGAAACCATCCGCGAGTTCGTCTCGGGAGCGGCGGTCACCCTGGTCCTCGATTTCCCTTTCCTGCTCATCTTCCTCGCCGTGATGTTCGCCTACAGCTGGCAGCTCTCACTGATCGCTGTCGGCCTGCTCGGGATCATTGCCCTGATGAGCCTGCTCGTCGCCCCGCTCTTCCGCGACAAGCTCAACCGCCAGTTCATGCTCGGGGCGCGCAACCAGGCTTTTCTCACCGAATACATCGCCGGCATGGCGACGGTCAAATCGCTGCAGATGGAACCGGACATCGACAAGAAGTACGGCGATCTCCTGGCCCAATACCTCGCCGCCGGCTTCGGCACCAAGCAGATCGGCAACACCTACAACGTCATCGCCAACGGCATCGAGCAGGTGATGACGCTTTCTATCCTCATCGTCGGGGCGACGCTGGTGATGCAGAACGACGGCTTCACCGTCGGCATGCTGGTCGCCTTCCAGATGTTCGCCGGGCGCATGAGCCAGCCGATGCTGCGCCTGGTCGGCTTATGGCAGGAATTCCAGCAGGCCAACATCGCCGTCAAACGGCTGGGCGATATCCTGGACATGCCGCAGGAACCGCATGCGCTGATTCCGCAGCGTGAACAGGCCGGTAACGGACATCTTTCCATCCACGGCCTGGCCTTCCGCTACGGCGACCAACTGCCCTGGCTGTACCGAAACCTCGACCTGACCTTCAAGCCCGGCCACCTCTCGGTGATCATGGGCCCCTCCGGCTGCGGCAAGAGCACGCTGGCCAAGCTGATGCTCGGTTTCTATCAGCCGCAGGAAGGGCAGATCAACCTGGACGGCAAGGACATCCGCTACCTGGCGGCCAATGAACTGCGCAGTGTCTTCGGCGTCGTGCCGCAGGACACGGTGCTCTTCTCCGGCACGCTCTACGACAACCTGGTCATGGCCCACCCGCATGCCAGCTTCGAGGACGTAATCGCCGCGTGCAAGGCGGCGGAGATCCATGAGGTGATCGAGAAGCTGCCGGACGGGTATCAGACGGAGATCGGGGAGCGTGGAACCGGCTTATCTGGTGGGCAGAAGCAGCGGATTGCGATTGCCCGCGCCTTGCTCAAGCGGCCGAAGATTCTGATTTTCGATGAGGCGGTTTCCAATCTCGACAGCCAAACGGCCGAACACTTCGCCAAGACGATCAACAAGCTCAAGGGGAAAGTGACGATGCTGTTCATTACGCATCAGATTCCACGGGGGTTGCAGGTCGATGAGGTGTTCAGCTTTGGCGACGATCTGCATACGACGAAGATTGAAGTGGTGGGGGAAGGGAAATGATGGGAATAGCCAACTGAAGTTGATCGTTCCCAGCGTTAATTGCTATTTTGTTATTGCAGTCCAATTGTTTGGCATTCAGCAGCGTTTTTCATGCATTACAACTATTAAGGAAACAATATGTCTGACCAATATCTAGTTGGAACCCTGCAAGACGACACCCTGTTTGGCGGCGAGGGCAACGACACGCTGTACGGCGATGCCGGCAACGATACGCTGGACGGCGGCCTGGGCAATGACACCTACCTGTTTGGCCGTGGCGACGGGCAAGACCAGATCTTCGGCTTTGGCCCCAACGGCCAAGACAAACTGCAATTG
>JANNNT010000490.1:0-5517 GCA_031398685.1 Rhodocyclaceae bacterium
AGCCGGCAAGCGACGCCGCCATGGTGGCGGCGAAGACACGCGAGACGCGCGCCTCGCCGAGGGTCGCGAGCAGAAGCTTCCATTTCGCGGCGCCGACCCACTGCTCGAAGAGGATCGCGGCCGGACCGAGCGCGACAAGCCAGATGTTCGCGTCGGCGAGCACGGCGAGAAAGGCTGCGTAGTCGACGCGCCAGAGCACCCAAGCGAAGATCGCGGCGCCGAGCGCGCCGAGCGCCCAGGGCAGGAGCCCCCTAGTGGACCGTAACAATTGATTCGGGAGTAATTCGACGCGATGAATCAAAGTATTTCCACTTCACGGGTTTGGGCTGTTTGTTGTAGTGACGGATGTAGCGCATGAGCTTTCTCTTGAGATCGGGCAGTGACGTAAAAACGCCCCGGGCGATCACGTCGCGTTCGATCTTGGCAAACCACAACTCCACTTGGTTGAGCCAGGACGAATAGGTTGGGGTGAAGTGCATATGGACCCGCGTATGCTCAGTCAGGAACGCCTCGACCTGTTTGGCCTCGTGAGCCGAGAGATTGTCGGCGATAACGTGGATTCCCTTGCTGCGAGGCTGGTTGGCCACGATGTCGGTGCGGGAGGCCACGAACTCGGCCGAGGTGAGGCTGGTGGCGGTCTTGCCGAAAACTTCGCCGGTCCTGGTGTTGAAGGCAGCGTAATGCGACAGCGTGCCGTGTCTGAAGTACTCGAACCCATGACGCTCGGCGCGTCCGGGCGGCAGCGGGAGCACCGGGTCCTTGCGGTCCAGCGACTGGATCGCAGTCTTGGCCCTTCGGACAAAGTGCATGTGCCAGCGCGGCCGGTCTGCCAGCCAAGCCTTGACCTTCGGATGGCTGTGCGCGGCGTAGTTGTCCACGGCGCAGTGAATGTCCAAGCCTGCGGGCACGGCGGAATCGATCTCGCGCAGGAACGACAGGAATTCCTGATGCACGTCGCCAGCACGGCGCCGTTGAGCACGTTCAGTGCTGCGATCAGCGTGGTCCTGCCATGCCGCTTTTAGTCGTGCGTGACGCCTTCGACATAGCCAAAGCCCATCGGCCGCATCGGCGGCGCGCGTTCCAGCGCTTGGCACTGGCTCCTCTCGTCCACGCACAGCACCAACGCGTTGTCGGGCGCGCTGAGGTACAGGCCCACCACGTCGCGGAAGAACGGATCGTTGGACAGCTTGAAGCCTTCGCTGCGGTGCGGCTGCAAGCCGAAGAGCTGGAAGTAACGCTGCACGCCGCTTTTGGAGATGCCAGCCTCGGCGGAGGCCGAACGAACACCCCAGTGCTTCGAGCCGTTGGCCGGCATGGTGTGAGCGGCGTTCAGGGTGGCCACTTGCTGCGGGGTGGAACCGGCCGCGCTGGCGGGCCCTGCCAATAAACGCACTCATACTCGATAAGCAAAGGGATATCTTGATGATGTTCAAGTTAGCCAGAAAGCTTCGCTCGCGCCTGCTGCCCGAAAGGTTGCCGTCGGCCGCTCTCGCCGAACAGCGGCGCGACATGGCCGACCCACCAGCCAGCGACCCCGGCATCGATGCGGTCGTCGCCGCCAATTTGGATTGGCTCTGCGCAGCGCAGGACCACTCGGCCTCGCAAGACGGAGGCGTCGCCCGCGACTTCAGTCTGATCAAGGGCTGGGCCACCTCGTACCCCGAGACCACGGGCTACATCATCCCCACCATCATCGAGGCCGCCGAGAGAATCGGCCGCGAGGACCTGCACCAGCGCGCACGCCGCATGCTGGACTGGAGCGTGGCAATCCAGTTCCCCGAAGGCGGCTTCATGGGCGGCAAGATCGACGCGATGCCGCGCGTGCCGGTCACCTTCAACACCGGCCAGATCCTGCTGGGTCTGGCCGCCGGCGCCAAGGCCTATGGCGATGCCCCCTATGTGGAGGCGATGCACAAGGCCGCCCGCTGGCTGCAGCAGACGCTCGACGACGATGGCTGCTGGCGCAAGCATCCGACTCCGTTCGCCAAGCCGGGCGAGAAGGCCTATGAGACACATGTGTCCTGGGGCCTGTTCGAGGCCGAGCGCGTGGCGCCGGGCCATGGCTACGGCGCTGCCGGTCTGCGCCAGGTCGACTGGGCGCTGAGCAAGCAGCTGCCAAATGGCTGGTTCGATTCCAACTGCCTCAGCGACACGACAAGGCCGCTGACCCACACGATCGGCTACGTGTTGCGCGGCGTGGTCGAGGGTCAGTTGTTGTCAGGCCGGGAAGACCTCCTGGCCGCCGCGCGCCGCACGGCCGACGGCCTGCTGCCGCAGATCGACGCCAATTGCCGACTGCCTGGCCAGCTCGATCGCCATTGGCGCCCGGCGGCGGACTATGTCTGCTTGACCGGGTCCGTCCAGATTGCTCACAGCCTGTTCGTCCTCTTCAAGCTGACCGGCGAGCGACGCTACCTGGAAGCCGGCCGCCGCCTGAACGCCTACGTGCGCCGTACGGTGCGCGTCGACGGCCCCGCCGAAATCCGCGGCGGTGTGAAGGGCTCCTTCCCCGTCAACGGCGACTACGGCCAGTGGCAATACCTGAACTGGGCCGCCAAGTTCTGCATGGACGCTCAACTGCTCGAAGCCGAGCTGGCCCATGCTTAAGCCGCTGAAGCAAGCAGTCAAACGACTGCTGGAGCGCTGGCGTCGCAGGCAAAACGCGGCGCAACTGAGCCAGACCGAACGCCACGTGCCGCGCTCGGAGCTCGTAGCAGGCCTGCGCGGCCTCGGCATCGAGCTGGGCGACACCTTGTTCGTCCACTCGTCGCTGAAGAGCCTGGGTTTCGTTACCGGCGGACCGGCCGAGGTGATCGCCGCGCTGCAGGAGGCCGTAGGCCCCGAAGGCACGCTGATGCTGCCGACGTACTACCTGCCTGCCGGCACGATCCACGCGACCTGCGAGCTGCCCGACTACCGCTTCGACATCCGCAAGCACGGCACGAACATGGGCCGGCTGCCCGAAACTTTTCTGCAGACAGCTGGCGTCGAGCGCAGCCTGCATCCGACGCATTCGGTTTCCGCCTGGGGTCGACATGCACGCTTCCTCACCGAGGCACACCACCACGCGCCAACGGCGTTCGGCCCCGGTTCGCCGTGGGCGCGCCTGCTGGAAGTGGAGCGGGCCAAGGTGCTGGGCCTGGGCATCACGATGGGACCGGTGACCTTCTACCACCTGCTGGAAGACCAGATGGGTGCCGACTTCCCGCTAGGCGTGTGGCAAGACCGCACCTACGAATTGCCTTGCATCGACGCCGAGGGCCGGAGCTGGCCAGTGCCGGTGCGGCCTTACAAGCCCGAGATGGTGGCCCGGCGTATCGACAACCGCTCGCGGGAGGACGTGCGCGCGCATTTCGCCGCTGAGTTCGACCGGGCGGGCCTGCGCCGCAAGGGCCAGGTCGGCCAGGCCGAGTCCTGGATCATCGATGCGACGGCTTTCCTCGCGCACCTACGTGCATTGGCCGGCCGTGGCATCACGATCTACAGCAGCCCCGAGGAAATGGCGACCATCCCGCCGGCTTGATCGCCGGAGTCAGGCCAGGTACTGGCCGCCGTTGGCGCTGAGCGTCGTGCCGGTGATGAAGCCCGCCGCGTCCGACGCGAGAAAGGCCACGCAGCGGGCGATCTCGTCCGGCGTGCCGAGCCGGCCCACCGGGATCTGAGGCAGGATCTTCTGAGCCACGACCTGCGGGTCCATCGCGTTGACCATGTCGGTTGCGATATAGCCGGGGCAGACCACGTTGACCGTGACGCCCTTGTTGGCGTTCTCGAGCGCCAGGGCCTTGCTGAAACCGATCAGGCCGGCCTTGGTGGCCGAGTAGTTGACCTGGCCCAGTTGGCCCTTCTGCGCATTGATCGACGAGATGCAGACGATGCGGCCCCAGCCGCGCTCCCGCATGCCGTTGATCACCTGGCGGCTCATGTTGAAGGCCGAGTCCAGGTTGGTGCTGGTGACCGCGCGCCACTGCTCCGCCGTCATCTTGTGGAACATGCCGTCGCGGGTGATGCCGGCGTTGTTGACCAGCACCTCGACCGGCCCCAGCTCGGCCTCGATGCGGGCCACGCCCTCGGCGCAGGCCTCGTAGCTGCCCACGTCCCAGCGATAGACCTGGATACCGGAGTCCGCATGGAAGGCCTGGGCCGCGGCCTCGTTGCGGGCGTAGACCGAGGCCACGCGATAGCCCTCGCGCTGGAGCGCCTGGGCTATCGCCGCGCCGATGCCGCGTGTACCGCCTGTCACCACCACCGTCTTGCCGCTCATATCGTTCTCCAAGATGTTCGCCGCCACGTCATGCAGGGCACGGTTTAGGGATAGTGATCTTGCCCCGCAATGCCGGACACGGTCGATGCGCAATGTAGCGCCGATGGCTCGAGACCTTAAGACTGCCGTCAACCAACCAGTTCGGCCATGTGTCCTCTCAAACGCCTACACCGGTGCTTACACGCACAAATGGCGAGGGGCCCGACATAACTGGCGGACCCCTGATCCTCATTCTGGCTCCCCGACCTGGGTGAAGATGCGAACTGGGTTGTCGAGGCTTGGCCTTTAACGCCTTGGTTCAAGCGTAGCTATCGGCTGTCCGCTGGAGCCGAGGTCGCGCCTAGGGATCTGATCGTCTGGAATCAGCTTGAGGGCTTGAGGGCTGACTGATTACGAAGGTTTGGCATTCGGTTTGTGCGCATCAATTCGACTGCCAAGTACCGCGAGCCGTGCGCGCTCAGCTGGCTCGGGTCGGCGTACAGGTAGTGTCCCTGCGCGTCAGCGACAGGGCAGCGTGACCCGGCGCAAAGCGATTCGTGAAGAGGCAGAAATCGCACGCCAGACACCCGTTGCGCAATCGCTGCGAGGCGCGGGGCAGACGTGCCAGCGCGAATGCCGCGCCCAGCGCCAGCTCGCCCGCGCGCGGCGGCAGCATGTGATACGTGAAGCGCGTTTCCTCCGAAACCTCAGCGGCGAGCAGCTGCTCTGCCATTAGCGTCGCCGTCAGCACAATCGCCAGCGCGAGCGCGAGCGCCTGCGTGCGCTGGCGCCCGAAGCGCCATACCACCACCAGCACGGCCGGCCACAGCACATAGAACTGCTCCTCGACACCGAGTGACCACAGGTGCAAGAACGGCAGTTGCGCCGATTGCGGCGCGAAGTAGTCGGTCGAGACCTCATGCCAGAAGTACACGTTGCCCATCGCCATCGTCGACCAAAGGGCCGACTTTCCCATCGGATCGGCCTCCTCTGGCAGCATCAGCAGCCACGACAGCGGCACGCAGACGATCAGCAACACCCATAGTGCCGGCAGAATGCGCCGGACGCGACGCTCATAGAAGCGGCGGAAGGTGAAGCGCCCTTCACGCAGGTTCTTCGCGAGGATGCCGGTAATTAGCTTCCCAACCCCGCAAGCGGGCCAGGCGTTCGTGAAGAAACGGGACTGCGTTACAAGGTGAACGGCAGCGCCGAGATGACCGACCTACCATTGGTGCGAGCTTGAGCGAGCCCGTTAATCAGCATGGTCCGGGAATCGT
>JANNNT010000542.1:0-4379 GCA_031398685.1 Rhodocyclaceae bacterium
GATGTCGAGAACGACGACCTCAATGCTGTCGTCGTTCAGGACCAGCCGGGCGGGGGTATGGAAAGCGATGCGGGAATGGTGGCGGCGTTCGTCGGTCATAACGGCGTCCTCGACTGGGTTACTTGCCACGCATGTTACCCCAAAGCAGCTTGTGCAGCTGCAGTTGAAAGCGGACGGGCAAGCGATCAGCGAGTATCCATTCGGCCAGTTCTGCAGGCTCGATCTCGCCCTGCACCGGGGAAAAAAGCAGCGGACAGACCGCGTCGAGATGGCGTTCGGTCAGGGTGTCGCGCGCCCATTCGTAGTCGGCACGGTTCGTCAGCACGAACTTGAGTTCGTCACGTGGCGTCAGCAGTTCAAGGTTCTGCCAGCGATTCTTTCCGGATTCGCCCGAGCCGGGGGCCTTGAGATCGACGATACGGGAGACCCGCGCGTCGACGCCGGCAATGTCGAGTGCGCCCGAGGTTTCGAGCGAGACATCGTAACCGGCGTCGCACAAGGCTGAGAGCAGGGGCAGGCAATTTTTCTGGGCAAGCGGTTCGCCGCCGGTGACGCAGACCTGTCGTCCCCCGAAGTTGCCGACGTCTTCAAGGATTTTCGCCAGCGTCATGTTGTGGCCGCCGGAGAAGGCGTGTTCGGTATCACACCAGACACAGCGCAGCGGGCAACCCGTGAGGCGGACGAAAACAGTCGGCAAACCCGCGCGCGAGGTTTCGCCCTGCAGCGAAAAGAAAATCTCGCTGATCTTCAGCGAGAGTGGTCTGCTGCCGCCTGTCACCCGGTTATTTCTTCAGGCGCTGCTTCGCTGTAGCCGCAGCCGAACTATCCGGATACTTGCTGAGCACTGTTTCAAGCGTCGACTTGGCGCCTTTGGCATCGCTCAGTTCCTGCTGACAGGTGGCGATGTTGATCAGCGCGTCAGGCGCTTTCGGGTGTTGCGGCCACTTTCCGATAACCACCCGGTGCGCTTCGATGGCCTTCTTGCAGTCGCGCAGCGCGTAGTGTGCGTTGCCGAGCCAGTATTGCGCATTCGGCGTCAGCGTGCTGTCCGGGTGAGTTTTGGCGAAGGCGTCAAAGGCAAACGCTGCGTCCTTGATCTTGTTGGCTTTGAAGAGGTTGAGCGCCGCTTCGTATTCGCGTGATTCGACGGCCGGATCGCTGGCGGGTTTCTTCCCGGGGTCAACCGCGGCAAGGTCTCCGCCGTCAGGCGGCGTGGTTGCGGCCGCTGGAACCGGCAGGGTTTCGAGCTTGCGCAAACGGCCATCGAGATCGACGTAAAAATCCTGTTGCCGCTTTTTCGTCGATTCCAGTTCGTAGCTCAGCGTTTCGACCTGGCCACGCAGCCGGGCATTTTCTTCACGCAGTGCCTGAATCTGGTTGACCAGTTCGATTTGCGCTTTGGACAGGGTGTCGAGACGTTCATTGGACTTGATCGACAGATCCTTGACCTGCCGCCGCGCCTCCTCGTCGTCGAACAGGGCGGCTCGCGCCTGCGGCGCGCCGATGACGGCGAGCAGCAGCACGATCGTCGAAAGGCGCGACGCGAAACGCGGGCGGCGCGTCGGCATTTTAGAATTCGCCGTTGTAGAGCATGTCGCCGCGACGGTTTTCGGTCCAGGCTGCTTCGTTCTGGCCTTCGTTCTTCGGCTTTTCTTCGCCCAGGCTGACCGATTCAACTTGCTCTTCGCGAGCGCCAAGCAGGGTCAGCATTTTTTTGACGGCATCGGCACGTTTTTGGCCAAGGGCAAGGTTGTACTCGCGGCTGCCACGGTCATCGGCATTGCCCTGGACCAGCATCTTGAACTGACGGTTGTTGGCTAGGAATTTGGAATGAGCGGTAACCAGATCCTTGTATTCGGCCTTGACATCATATTTGTCGTAGTCGAAATAAACGCTGCGTTTGGAGAGAATGCTCTTCGGGTCAGTGAGTTCGGGTGGCAGTTTTTGTCCGTCGAGGCCGCCAGCAGTCACGGTCGCTACACTGCTACCGTCACTACGGGATTCAACCGGGGCACCGCCCTGTTCAGGGGCGTCGGGCGTCGAAGTGCAACCAGCGATCAACAGGGCGAGAAGGGCGGGGATGATGAGTTGTTTCATTGTGTATTTCTCCAGCGTCAAATTTCAGAATGGTCAGGCTACTGCTACTTGGTGAATGGGCCCCACGCCGGTTCGCGAACATCACCGGCTGAGATGGAAAGACGTTGTTTGATGCGACCGTCAATTGATACGGCAGAAAGCACGCCGCGCCCGCCGATCTCGGTCGCAATCAGGATCATGCGGCCGTTGGGTGCGAAGGTTGGCGATTCGTCCTTGTTCGAGTCCGTGAGGATCTGCACCTGCTTGCTGGCCAGATCCATGACCGCCAGCCGGAACCCGCTTTCGCGCCGGCTGATGAAGGCCATCGTCTTGCCATCGGGCGAGATGCGCGGCGATACGTTGTAGCTTCCCTCGAAGCTAACGCGCTGTGCATCGCCGCCGTTGACGCCGATGCGGTAAATCTGCGGACTGCCGCCCCGATCCGAGGTGAAATAGATCGACTGACCGTCAGGCGAGAAGAACGGTTCGGTACTGATGCCGGACGTCGTGGTCAGGCGCTGCACACCCGAGCCGTCGGCATTGACCGTGAAGATCTGCGAACCGCCGTCCTTGGATAACACGAGCGCCAGTTTGCGGCCGTCGGGAGCCCAGGCCGGGGCGGAATTCGATCCCTTGAAGTTGGCGACCACGATGCGTTGCCCGCTGGCCAGCGAGTGGACATAAACCACCGGCTTCTTGTTTTCGAAGGAGACATAGGCCAGACGGCCACCATCCGGCGACCAGGTCGGCGAAATGATCGGTTCCCTCGACTTCAGCGCGGCCTGCGCGTTTTGCCCGTCCGCATCGGCAATGTGCAGTTCGTAGCGATTGGTGCCGGTTTTTACCACGTAGGCAATGCGTGTCGAAAAAACGCCGGGTTCACCGATCAGTTTTTCATAAATCACGTCAGCGATTCGATGGCCGGCCATACGCAGCATCGGCGTCGACGCGACGAAGGCGGCACCGGCAAGGGTCGTCTGCTTGTTGGTGTCGTACAGCCGGAAACGGGCTTCCTGCCGGCCGTTGCCGACGGCGCCGACGCTGCCGGCCGCCATTGCGTCGGCGCCCTTGCTTTTCCAGTCGCCGTAGGCCGGGCTCGACGATTCCGTGATGGCCGCGCCGCCGGCGTCGATCAGTTGGAACAGTCCGCTGCGCTCGAGGTCGCTGCGAACAACGGACGTCAGCGCACGTGAAGTGCCCGGTTCACCGCCAAAATCAGCAATGGCTACGGGAATACGGTTGGCACCTGCGCCCGTGATTTCAATGGTCAGCTCAGCGTGAGCCGCCGGCGACTGGAGTAGCGCCAGGGCGCTGAACGCGATTAGGCTCAGGCCGCGCAGTTTAAGCATGGGTCGAAGCATTGGGCACGGGCGTCCATTGAAGAATTCACGATTATATCGCCTTGAGGAGCGACGCGTTTGTAACGGAACGTAATTTTGCCATCCTGAAAGCACTTGCTTGCTAATCTTCCGGCCGGTAAGGAATTCTCAAAGTACGCGAAAAAAGACTGGAGTCCTCTGGCTTGGGAAGCGGGGAAGATTTCAGGATGGCGCGTTCGATGGCATCATCGAGCAGTTTGTTGCCACTGGGTTTCCGTACCTTGACGCTCAGAACTTCGCCCGAGGGTAGCTGAGTTACTTCAAAAATGGCTTCCGGATTCCCCTGAACCCCTGACGGCATAACGATATTGCCGCGAATCTTCCCGGCTACTTTGGAAATGTAATCGGCCAGTCCGCGCGAACCGGCTGCCGAGGCCTGATCAGCCTTCAGTTGCCCAAGCTGCTTAAGTTCGGCTTCCGCGCGGGCGCGTTGATCCTGCGCCACCTTTTGCTGGTCGAGTTGTTTTTGCTCGCCCGCTAGTTCTTTCTTCCAGTCGGGCTCTTCGCGCTTCGGTTCGGGCTTTTTCGCTTCTTCCTTCTTCGGTTCAGGCTTCTTGGGCTCCTCTTTCTTCGGCTCGGGTTTTTTTGGTTCTTCTTTCTTCGGCTTCTTTTCGTCCTTGATGGCGATGTCCGGCTTGATCGTCGGCGCCGGTTCGGCCTTGGGGACAGGCTTTGGCTCAGGCTTGGGTTCGGGTTTCGGTGGCGGCGGTTCAGGCGTCGGCTCGGGCTTGGCTACCGGTGCCGGGGCTGGAGCTGCGCGCCAGACTTCAACTTCGACCGACGACGGTGCCTGACTCTTCCACTGCACGCCAAAAAACAGTGCACAAATGAGCAGCAGGTGAACGAGTGCCGAGAGCACCAGTGCCGAGGTGTTCGACTGTTCAGTTACCGGCGGAGGTGCTGCGAGGTTCACGGCAGTGGCTT
>JANNNT010000604.1:0-2284 GCA_031398685.1 Rhodocyclaceae bacterium
TTCAATAGCACAGTGATTTCCAAGATTTGCACGTGCAGATCGCCTGTTGACGGGCGTCCCGGGGCTATGGCGACTATCAAAAAATGGTGTGACACCCTTCGTCTACGAGTGCGGCGCTTGCTTTTACTTCTCAAGGAAGACGTTGGTTGTCGAAAAATTTTACATATGAAAACGCGGATAAACGGCCCGGTACGACGCTCCAGCCTGAAATTTTCAATAACAACACTCCGTTTGTGTGAATTAATTCACGGTTTCTGAGATTGGGGTACGAAACCTCATTCGATTTGAATATCAACGCTTGTCGGTACGGTTGACTTCAGCAACCTTAAGGTAGCCTAGAGGTTGCTGCAGAGCTTCCAAAGACTGGGGTTAATGAATGTGGCACGGTGCGTGCTTATGATCTTCATCCACTTACACGATGAGAAAAAAATGACAACACACGCAAACACTCTTGCCTTTCTTGTCTGCGCTGTTGCAGCCTCGGTAAGCAACGCCGCTACGATTGATGTCAAGTTTGATAACCCCATATTTACGGGCTTTACTGGTCGTGGATATGACGATGTAAGCATTCACGCCACGGGTAATGGTCATCAGCCCGTAAATGCCTACGTCTATGCCGGTCGTTTTCAAGGCACTGCGTCAAATCTGGTGGGTGTTTCCTCATCCATTTTTGTTGATGGCGTCGACGACCTGTTCATGTACTGCTACGACATTTATCAGGGGATCAGGTACGGACAAGATGTAAAGTCCTACACGATCAATCTGGACGGTGAAAAATCGCGTACGCTCGATTTTCTTGGCGCGGTCAATCAGGTGATGAATAAGGGGAAATCAGGCAAAGACTACGATCCTTTCGCCTGGCTCCACCCGCTCAGTGGCAATCAAGGTGCCGCAATCCAGCTCGGCATATGGGAGAGCAAATACGAGGATGGCTCTGCCTGGAGTCTCACTAAGGGTAATTTCAGGGCGGATGGTCTGGCTGATGAGACCACAAATTGGTGGAAAGGCTTCACCAAGGTCATCGATGATGCTGATTCCCTCGACGGTCGCTACGTGATGGTTCTTGAGCATCCCGGCGTACAGGACATGATTGTCGGAGACCCGCCCACCGTGCCCGAACCCGGCTCTCTGGCCCTGCTTGGTCTCAGTCTTGGCGGGCTGGCCTTCGCCCGACGCAAGAAGGCGCAAAAGGCTTCCTGAGAAAATTTCAGTT
The DNA here is from genome assembly GCA_031398685.1 of Rhodocyclaceae bacterium. GTDB lineage: Bacteria > Pseudomonadota > Gammaproteobacteria > Burkholderiales > Rhodocyclaceae > Propionivibrio. The sequence goes on from JANNNT010000604.1 coordinate 1,214, forward strand.
CAGTATCCCGCAAAAACGGCACACGCTCCTCCGAGTGTGTGCCGTTTTACTTTCGAGTTCGACAATAGCCGTTTTGGCCCGTCATTCTGGACTTGAACCGAAATGAACACGTGCTGGCCGGCATCAAGGATTCCTCCGCCGACTGGAACAACGCCAAGGCTGGCGACCACGGTGGAATTTGCGGCGCACTCAGTCTGTTGTGTTGTCCTGCACGGCTGACTCGGGCAAGTTCTCAACGGTGGGATTGTTCACCAACCCCACGGCCGCCCCGCGCCGAGCGCGCTGGCCTAGATGTTTCTCTTCAGAAAGCAACATCTTCGGCTTGTTGCGGAAGATTCCCTTGATGCTGACCGTAGGCCCCTTGGCCGCGATGATGGCCTTGAGCGATTCCTTGCCTTTGAGTCCGATGATCTGCACGCCCTTGCCGCTGGAAAGCCGCTTCATCTGGTCGAGAGGGAAGACGAGCAGGCGGCCGTCGTCGGAGAGGGCGGCGAGGTGATCCATGCCGACGACGCGGGTGGGCGGCAGCAGGGTGGCGCCGTCTTCCATGGCCAGGAAGGCCTTGCCGGCCCTCTGCCGCGACAGCAGGTCGCCGTAGGTGCAGATGAAGCCGTAGCCGGAAGTCTTGGCAACCAGCAGTTCATCATCCGGCTTGCCGGTGAGGACGTGGGCGATCTTGCCGGCACCGATTTCGATGAAGGAGGGCAGCGGCGCGCCCATGCCGCGGCCGTCGGGCAGGCTGGCGATGGTTACGGTGAAGGCACGGCCTTCAGTTGAGATGATGACCAGCGAGTCGACCGAGCGGCATTCGTACGTCGCACCCGGACCGTCGCCGTCCTTGAAGGTGACGGCAGAGAGGTCGAGTCCATGGCCCTGGCGGACGCGTGCCCAGCCTTTGTCGGAGACGATCAGGGTGACCGGCTCGTCGGCCACCGTGGCGACTTCCGAACGCGAGGCCATGGACGCCGGCTGAATGAGCGTGCGGCGTTCGTCGCCGTGTTTGGCCGTGTCGGCCTTGATTTCGCTGATGACTCGCCGGCGCAGCAGCGTATCGCTGCCGAGCAGTTTGAG
>JANNNT010000637.1:0-3504 GCA_031398685.1 Rhodocyclaceae bacterium
CGTAGCCACTCCTGTGTAAAATCCTGGTCATCGGCAATGATTTCAAGGTTCAGTCCACGTTGAACTAGGGCATTGAAGGCAGGTAGCGCCCAAGTAGCAATACTGTCGGCATTGACGGCGATGGACACCCTATCTTCTTCATCGATTTTACCAGCCGTACCGTGGCTGAGATCTCGCAGTTCATGTTCAATATCAGTGTGGAGAACCCGGATCTGCATCGTATGTTTGAGCAGTATACGTCCGGCCGGAGTGGCTTTAAGTGGGCGACCACGCACAATCAGAACCGCCCCGGCCTGACTTTCAAGCAAATGGAGTCGTTGCGTGACTGCAGACTGGGTGATGCTAAGACGCTTGGCTGCGCGATCAAAGCCACCTTCTTCCACAATGGCGGCCAAGCATTCAAGTAGATCGGGCTGGAAGTGTGCCATGGGAGACTCCTGATTTTTTCGATGAACTTTGCGTTACCGTGGCTGTACATCGCTAGCCGACGATTACTCCCCGATTATTCTGAATAACGGGGAATATCAATTCAGGGTGCAGAACGGGGAATAGATCGCCCCTTTGGTTTGGCGTCATGCATTCTGGTTGCGGCTCATGACCGTGCCGTGATAGCGAGGTGTATCTCGAACCGCACGAAACGTGCCATCAACTGCATGCTGTAATCCATTGATCTATAGAAGCATGCTGCAATGGTTTTTCGAGAGAGGTCGGAATACCGGCGTATTGCCAAGCAAGTTGTTCGGAAGTCCGGATGACGTGATGGGCGGTTTTTCCTCGGCAGAACAAGTAACGGCGAACCTGTCGTCATGAGCATCACCACGCTGCAGCAGACCAGCATGAAGGCAGTATTGCCGGCGTCAATGAGCACTGTTGCACGGTCCATGAAACACCCCATGAAAATTGAGTTGAGTTGGAAATGTTCGACCGACAACTACGCGAAACCACCCACTCCAGAATGGCGGCGAGCTGAATATACAAAGAAGCTGCCAGGTTAAAGCCCGACAGCTTCTTTTGAACTACATGATAGGAGACCTTGTTGCTATCCTCGTCACCCGAGGTAAAACCTTGAGACCACCCTTGCTTGAACGGCACGTGAGTGAAGCGATTGTTTCTTCGTTTCACACATCGCTTCTTGTTCCTTGTGATAGCAAATGTCTAAATAACCGGATCAAAAACGGAGCCGTCCTCGATGCCATCGGAATCAACATTCGTCTTTTCCACACGCAAGATATTGTGCCTGCTATAAGTGAAATACACCGTCAAACCGATTACCAGCCAGCAACCGAAGAACAAGAAAGTACTTGGAGGCAATTGGGAAATCAGGAAACCACAGGTAAGCACGGCAAGTGGCGCAACAATTGAAACGCCAGGGCAACGGAAAGGGCGCCGTGCATTTGGTTCTGTTTTGCGTAGAATCATAACGCCGATGGAAACCATGCAAAATGCAAACAGCGTCCCCAGATTGCATAGTTCGGCGATGATATTTATCGGTAGCAAGCCGCTGAGCACGCAAACGATGCCACCCGTAGTGATTGTGATTCTCGCGGGCGTACCATACTTGGGATGAATTTTCACCAAGCCTTGCGGAATCATCCCGTCACGACTCATGGCCAAAGCGACTCGCGTCTGACCAAAGATGAAGACGAGTAGCACTGTGGTAATACCGCAGATTGCACCCAGAGCCACCAAGGCGCTGCCAAAATTCATGCCCAGGGTACGGAGAGCGAAGGCCACCGGCTCACTGTTGTTTAGTAAAGTGTAAGGCACAACTCCGGTCAGTACCGCCGCGACGGCTATGTAGAGGATGGTACAAACCACCAATGAACCGATAATTCCGATTGGAATGTCTCTATTTGGATTCCTACATTCTTCGGCCGCCGTGGCAACTGCATCAAAACCAATATAGGCAAAGAATACGATTGCGGCGCCGGTTGCTACACCGCTGAGGCCGAAAGGGAGGAAAGGCTGCCAGTTAAGCGGGTTTACATGCGGCGTCGCCAGGAACAGGAACAATGCGACACAGCCCAGTTTAATAAAAACCAGGATCTTGTTGAGTCGCACACTTTCTTTTGTGCCGAGTACCAACAAGTAGGTCAGGAAGGCAACGATCAAGATGGCGGGAAGATTAAGAATACCGCCATCGGCCGGAACGGATGTCCATGCCTTGGGCAAGTCGATTCCTGCCGTCTTGAATAGTCCGACGGCGTAACCGGACCACCCGGCAGCCACCGCTGCCGCGCCAACCGTATATTCGCAAATGAGAGCCCAGCCGACAACGAAGGCACCCAGCTTTCCGATTGAAGCGTAGGCAAAAGTGTAGGCGCTCCCCGCTGCCGGTATCATGGCGGCAAGCTCGGCATAAGCCATCGCAGCAAAAGCACAGGCAAAACCAGACAATATGAAAGACAGCATGATTCCCGGCCCCGCATATTTGGCGGCCGCCACGCCAGTAAGTACAAAAATCCCCGTGCCGATGATGCAACCGATTCCAAGCAATACGAGATCAAATGCGCCAAGAGTCTTTTTCAGCGCATGTTTTTCCGTGCCTTTGATAATCTCTGCAATGCTTTTTGTACGAAATATATCCATTCTGACCACTCCTTTTGTTGACGTTATTAACGCCATATCAAAAATAGTTGCGTACGGTTTCCCCCCACTGACACGCCTCACAAATTCGACGCTCGCCCCATGCTCAGTAGCACATCCGCATTGACGTAGGCGTAGCCCAGATCCTTCGCAACGGCTTCGTAAGTCACCTTGCCTTCAGCGACGTTGAGGCCGTTCCTCAGATGCACGCAATCCGTGAGCGCTTTCCTCCAGCCCTTGTCGGCCAGCGAGAGGGCATAACCGATGGTGGCGTTGTTCAGCGCGAAGGTCGACGTACGGGCCACGGCACCGGGCATGTTGGCCACGCAGTAGTGCACCACGCCATCCACGACGAAGGTCGGATCGGCGTGAGTCGTGGCGTGCGAGGTTTCGAAGCAACCGCCCTGATCGATGGCCACGTCGACAACAACGGCCCCCTTCTTCATGCGCGAGATCATGTCGGCGGTCACCAGTTTGGGGGCGGCGGCGCCCGGGATCAGCACGCCACCGACCACCAGATCGGCGTCGAGCACGGCGACTTCGATGCTGTGCGCGTTGGAGAACATGGTGTTGATGCGGTTGCCGAAGATGAGGTCCAGCTGACGCAGGCGATCAACGCTCTTGTCGATGACGGTGACGCGGGCGCCGAAGCCCAGGGCCATTTGCATGGCGTTGGTGCCGACCATGCCGGCGCCGATGATGACGACGTGGCTGGCGGCGACGCCCGGTACGCCACCGAGCAGGATGCCCATGCCGCCCTTGGATTTTTCAAGGTGCGCGGCGCCGGCCTGAACGGCCATGCGGCCAGCCACTTCGCTCATCGGGGCCAGTAGCGGAAGACCGCCGCCAGCGCCGGTGATGGTTTCGTAGGCAATACAGATCGCACCGGATTTGACAAGGGCAGCAGTTTGCTCAGGA
>JANNNT010000663.1:0-2275 GCA_031398685.1 Rhodocyclaceae bacterium
CCACGCAGTGGGCTTCCGAGGTCGCGGCGACCACCTGGCCGCCAGGGCACATGCAGAAACTATAGACGGCGCGGCCGTTGCTGGCGTGATGGGCGAGCTTGTAGTCGGCGGCGCCGATCAGCGGGTTGCCGGCATTCGGCCCGAGTCGCGCGCGGTCAATCAGTGACTGCGGGTGTTCGATGCGAAAGCCGACCGCGAAGGCCTTGGCTTCCATGAAAACGCCGCTCGCGTGCAACATCTCGAAGGTGTCGCGGGCACTGTGGCCGAGGGCAAGGACGACGTGATCGGCCCGGATTTCTTCGCCGCTGGCCAGCGTTACGCCACGAACATGTCCGTGCTCGATGTGCAGGCCGGTGACGCGGTTCTGGAAGCGGATTTCGCCGCCGAGCGACTCGATTTCACGGCGCATGTGTTCGACCATGCTGACCAGCCGGAAGGTGCCGATGTGCGGCTTGGCGACGTAGAGGATTTCTTCCGGCGCACCGGCCTTGACGAACTCGGTCAGCACTTTGCGCCCGAGGTGGCGCGGGTCCTTGACCTGGCTGTACAGCTTGCCGTCCGAGAAGGTGCCGGCGCCGCCCTCACCGAACTGCACGTTGGATTCGGGGTTGAGCACGCTGTTGCGCCACAGTCCCCAGGTGTCCTTGGTGCGCTCGCGTACGGCCTTGCCGCGCTCCAGAACGATTGGCCGGAAACCCATCTGCGCCAGTACCAGCGCGGCGAAGATACCGGCTGGGCCGAAACCGACGATGACCGGGCGCTGAGCGGCGGTTGGTGCCCGCGCGACAAAATGGTAGCTCGTGTCTGGCGTCGATCCAATCTTGGGATCGCCGGCAAATTTTATGAGCACTGCCGCTTCGTTGTCGACGTCAACGTCAACGGTGTAGATGAACATCAACGCCGTTTTCTTGCGGGCGTCGTGGCTGCGTTTGAAAAGCACGAGCTTGCGGATCGCCGTTTCCGGGATGCCCAGGCGTGTGGCGACGGCGCTTGACAGCGCTTCCGGCGGATGGTCAAGCGCAAGGCGGAGTTCGGTAATGCGGATCATTGGGTCCGGTACTGTGTTCAGCCGACCAGTCGGTCGAGTGCATTGGTCAGAATTGAGGATTGGGGGGTCAAATCGGCAACGCTCTCACCCAGCCCCTTGACCGGGTAAGCGGCGGCCTCTTGAGTGAACAACACAAATTGCTCCCCCTTGATGACCAGTATTGGCATCAGTTCGTCAATGATTTCGGCGTGATCAGTAGTGGACAGCCTTTGCAGTGGTGCAACCAGACGGGTGCTCAAATCGGAGAGCAGATTATTCTGCAGATCGACAACGAAAGGACGATCTCGATGCTTTGTCGGTGTGAGGCTATAGGCATGGTGGCGCATCAAAAACCTCGATGCTCTTCGCCGAAGAGTCCTTCTCTTTCGATGCGTTCGTTGTAAGCCGCGATGGCGGGGCGGTTTTTCTCCAGCCAAGCACTATCGCGGCGGCGTTTGACTTCCTGCAAGATGCCAGTTTCGGCAGCCCGAGAAAGATTTATGTCCAGCTGGCGTGCGGCTTCGGCAAGTGATTCACTGATCGTGAGGCTCATTTTCTTTTTGTTGCCTTCGGTCAAGTTGGCCAGGCCGGAATAGATGGCACGGGTTTCTTCGATTGTTTGACGACGCATGGCAACCTCCTTTGGCGGGTGTTTATGCGCATACTTTAGGCGTATAAACTGGACTTGTAAAGCGGGTTAAACACCCTCAATCTTGCGGTCCATAACCGGAAAATTTCTCCAGCACTCTCGCCATTTCTTCGGCGTCGAGCAGCACCGGCTCACCCAGCTGGCAGGCGCGCCAGTACTGCTCACACAGGGTTTCGAGCTCGATGCCGAGATCCAGCGCCTGGTCGAGGTTGCGGCCGAAGACGAGCATGCCGTGGTTGGCCAGCAGGCAGGCGTTTCGGCCGTGCATGGCGAGCAGCGCGGTGTCGGACAGCGCCTGCGTGCCAAAGGTGGCGTAATCCGAGCAGCGCAGTGTATTGCCGCCAAAACGGGCGATCATGTAGTGGAAGGCCGGAATGTCGCGGCGTAGACAGGCCAGGCTCGTGGCAAACGGCGAGTGTGCGTGCAGGATGGCACCGGCTTCCGGGCGCGTGGCATAGCTGTCGCGGTGAAAGCGCCATTCGGTGGAGGGCTTGCAGCGACTCGCGCGCGACCCATCCATGCGCATGAAGACAATGTCTTCGGCTTCAAGTGTGTCGTAAGCCGTGCTGGTCGGCGTGATCAGGAAACCCGGTTCTCCC
>JANNNT010000678.1:0-2624 GCA_031398685.1 Rhodocyclaceae bacterium
GATGGTCGCATCGTTGGTGTCGTTGCGAATATCCTTGATGAAGCAACGGTCGATCTTCAAGTAGCGCACCGGCAGAGCGCGCAGGTGGCTGAGGCCGGAGTAGCCCGTACCGAAGTCGTCAATGGCGATGTGAATGCCGAGAGCGTCAAGCCGGTGCAGGACATCAACAAAGCCGTCGTCGGCATTGATCAAGCCGGTTTCGGTGATCTCGATCTGCAACAGGCCAGGAGCAACGCCACAGTGCTGAAGCGTATTGGCGATGAAGTCATAGAGATTCGGCGAGCGCAATTGTCGCGATGACACATTCACCGCCACCGGCACCAGTGGCACGCCGGCGAGAGACCACGTTTCCAGTTGCTGGCACACTTCGGCGATGATGTATTCGCCCAGTTCGACAATAGCGCCGCAGGCCTCCGCCACCGGAATGAAATCGCCGGGCGAAATCGCGCCCAGTTGTGGATGATTCCAGCGCGCCAAAGCTTCAAGCCCGGTGATAGTAAAATCCCTGAGCGAGACCTTGGGCTGATAGTGCACCTGGATTTCCCGGTTGGAAAGTGCCGCCGGCAGAGCCGCCTCGATCTGGTTGCTGAGATCGAGGCGGCGGTTCAGGGCGGGATCGGCGAAGGCGAACGTGGCTCGTCCCCTTTCCTTGGCTTGGTACATCGCTGCGTCGGCCTGACGCATCAGGGTATCGATCGCCTCAGCATCGTCCGGATAAAACGCGATACCGATACTGGGAGTAACGCGGATATCGGCGTCGACCAGGCCGACAAAGGGCTGGCTCAGGCTCTGGATGATTTTTTCGGCCACCCCTGCGGCGTCCTGACTGCTGCGCAGATCAGCCAACAGAGCGATGAATTCATCACCGCCGTAGCGCGACACCACATCGGACTGGCGCATGCATTCCTTTAGCCTTTGCGACACTTCGATCAGCAACTGGTCGCCGGTTTTATGACCGTAGGTGTCGTTAATCGGCTTGAAGCGGTCCAGATCAATGAACATCACAGCGAAACGACCACGAATTCGACGCGCGCGCGTGACATATCGGCCAGCGAGATCGGCGAACAGCATGCGGTTGGGCAACCCGGTCAGTTGGTCGTAGGTGGCCAAATGGTAGGCCACCTCTTTTTCCTTCTCGATCTGCTTGATCAGTTGCGTATTGTTTTCCTGCGCCGTCGTCAGGGTGCGGATCAGCAAACGGCGGCGATGCGCGGCAAACATCCACAAAAAGGTCAGGAAGATCATCAGTACGGTCAGCAGCAGTGCCGATCCGAAGTAGCCCCGTCGGGCGGCCTGGTTTTCAATAAGCACATCATCACGGGTGCGGCTGACCAGAACCACGAGCGGGCTCGACGGAATACGACGGTAGGCATAAAGACGCTCATCGGAGGTACGAGACAGCTCGGTCACCAGCCCGGCCTTGCCCTCGAAAGCCAACTGGAAACGCTCAGTACCGGCAATGAGCCCGACGGAGTCAAGACGTCCTTCATGCATGCGCAACAGCTCGCGCCCGTCGCTTGCAGCGAGGACTATTTCGCCACTTTTACCGAGCATGATCTCCTCAAAACGCCGCGAAAAGTGCCCCAAATCAACCAGGGCGAGAACAAAGCCGGTGCGTAACCCCCCGGTAATTCCCGGCCGGTAAAAAATCGGCAAGTTCCAGGCGTGGGAATATTCGAGCGGGGGCACCGCGCCGATAACGATATCTTCTGCGGCATCTGTTTTGGGCACCGCCGCAAAATCCCTGGCCGCCGCCAGCAGCCAGGGTTCGGGCTTGCGGCCGGAGGAATAAATCAGTCGCCCGGTAGCGTCGAAAAGCATCAGGCGCAAGAAGGATCTGTCCAGGGTCAAGGCCGATTGCACCAGGCTTGCAGACGATTTGTGCTCTGGGCTACCCACCAGCGCCTGGTCGTAAAAGCGCAATCGTTCGAGTAGCTGTTCGGTATGGTTAGCTATCGCCTGCGCGACGTTGCCATGATTGATCGAGGCATCCCGAATAACCAGAGCATTATCGTTTTCGGCGCGATTGAGCATGGACACCCAGACCACGATCAGCAACGTGACGACCAACAAAGGTGGCCACCAGTCCGAGGATCTGGCAGCCAATCCCGGACTGGCGTTAGGAGGGATCTGTTTCATAGGTCTGGAAAATGGACGCAAAGCGTCGCGGACATTACAGGGTATTCAGCCAATGTGACAACTGTGTTACATCAGTTCCGCCAATCACGCAGCCACGGCCTCGTTCACAATTGCATCTAGCCCCAATGGCACTACCTTAAGCCAAAGCTGATTGCAAACAAAGAGATAGAGATGGGCTGAAGAACTCGTTGCGCTACGATTCGGGTGTCGAAACCGTGTTCCATAACGCAGGAGGGTCAGCCCAAATGGATCATATCAAGAGGCGAGAGGTTGCAGGGCAAGTCAAGCGATTCTGTGCGCGTTTTGCGCAAGGAGCAGGCGCTGCACTGGGGCGAGTCATTCCACAGAAAGACTTGGTGAAGTGGGCAGAGGAAGAGGCTGGGGGCTACCGTGAGCGCGTTTATGGTCCCCTGAGAACGCTGATGCTGTTCATTGAGCAAGTGCTGGGAGCGGATCAAAGTTGCCAGGATGCGGTAGCCCGTGGT
>JANNNT010000698.1:0-4602 GCA_031398685.1 Rhodocyclaceae bacterium
AAAACGGCGCCGGCAAATCAACACTGATGTCTATCCTGTTCGGCCACTATGTGGCCGACGAAGGCCATGTCACCGTCAATGGCCATTCCCTGCCCGCGGGTAACCCGGCGGCCGCCCTGGCCGCTGGAATCGGCATGGTGCATCAGCACTTCGCGCTGGCCGACAATCTCACCGTGCTCGAAAACGTACTGATGGGCACCGAACCGCTCTGGCGCTTGTTTTCGCGACGCAAAGCCGCGCGCGAAAAACTCCTGGCGGTAGCTCAGCGTTTTGGCCTGCCGGTGCGCCACGATGCCCGCGTGGGCAGCCTGTCGGTCGGCGAACGCCAGCGCGTCGAGATACTCAAGGCGCTGTATCGCGGTGCACGCATCCTGATTCTGGACGAACCGACGGCCGTGCTCACCCCCCAGGAGAGCGAAGCCTTGTTCGACACCCTGGGGCAGATGGTGGCGCAAGGCTTGTCGATCATTTTCATCAGCCACAAACTGGCTGAAGTCATGCGCGTATCGCACCGCGTTGCGGTACTGCGCGCCGGCAAACTGGTAGCGCAGGCACGCACGGCGGACACGAACCAAGGGCAACTGGCGCAATGGATGGTGGGGCACGCGATAGCGCCACCCGTACGCCAGCCCTCGCAAGCGGTGGGCAAGCCCGTCTGCGTGATCGACGGAGTGAGTACCGCGGCGCAGGCCAAGTCGGGGCACGACAGCCTTTCCTCTGTCTCGCTGACCCTGCATCAAGGCGAGATTGTCTCCATCGCCGGGGTGTCGGGCAACGGTCAGGTGGCCCTGGCTGACCTCCTGTGCGGCACGCGCAAAGCGGTTTCAGGGACGATCAGCCTTCTCGGCCAAGCCCTGCGGGCATCGCCTTCCTGGCTCGTTGAACAGGGCGTGGCGCGCATACCGGAAGATCGCTACGGCGTGGGTGTCATCGGCGACTTGCCGGTGTGGGAAAACGCTGTCTCGGAGCGCCTGCGCAGTCGCGCCTTTTCAAAATGGCTGTGGGTGCGCCGATTGAGGGCCAGAAACCAGGCAAACGCCGTGATTGCCCACTTTGATGTGCGCGGGGGCGGACCGGACACCCCGGCGCGTACGCTCTCGGGCGGCAACATGCAAAAACTCATTCTGGGCAGAGCCCTGTTCGCTCCACCCGGAGCCGCGACGGGCGCAGCGCCGTGCCTGATCGTCGCCCATCAGCCCACGTGGGGGCTGGATGTCGGCGCGGTATCCTACGTGCAGGAGCAACTTCTCGCCGCCCGCGATTCCGGCGCGGCGGTACTGCTGATCTCGGACGATCTGGACGAAGTACTGGCCCTCGGTGACCGTCTGGCGGTGATGCACGACGGCCGCCTGACCGACGCCCGCCCGCTTGAAGAATGGACACGCGAAAGCATCGGTCTGGCCATGGCCGGCATCGACACGCGTGCCCACGTGAAAACCATCAGCTCATGAGACTGGAAAAGCGCAACACCTCATCACGCCTGGCCCTGGTGCTGGCTCCACTAGGGGCGGTTTCTTTTACGCTCGTCATCAGCGCGCTGCTGGTGCTGTGGGCGGGCGCGCCGATAGGCCAGACCTATGCACTGCTGCTCAAAGGTGGTTTTGGCTCAGTCTTCGCGCTGAGCGAGACCTTCACCCGCGCCATCCCTTTGATGCTTACCGGACTGGCGGCAGCGGTGGCTTTTCGGGCGCGTTTGTACAACATTGGCGCGGAAGGCCAACTCTACGCCGGCGCCCTCGCGGCCGTAGCCGTTGGCGGTTTGCATGGCGGCACCGGTGTTGAGGCGTCCCCCTGGGTGCTGATGCCACTGATGATGCTCGCCGCCGCACTGGCAGGTGCATTGCTGTTGCTGGGGCCGGCGCTGATGAAAGTGCGGCTGGGCGTCGACGAAGTGGTGACCACCCTGCTACTGAACTTCGTGGTACTGCTCGGCGTATCCTGGCTGCTCGACGGCGTGATGAAAGACCCGAGCGCGCTCGGCTGGCCGCAAAGTGTAGCGCTGCAGGACGCCCTGCAGTTTGATAAGCTGGTTGCCCAAACCCGTGTGCACACGGGTTTGCTGCTGGCGATCACTCTGGCCATGGCGGTGTGGGCGCTGCTCAAATTCACCGTGCTCGGGTTCGACATCCGCGGCCTGGGCGCCAACGCCTGCGCAGCGGCGTTTGCCGGCGTGCCGGTAACGCGCACCGTTGTGCTGGTGTCCCTGCTTTCCGGCGGGCTGGCCGGACTGGCCGGTGCTTTCGAGGTAGCGGGACGCACGGGATACGTCACACTCGACATGTCGCCCGGTTATGGGTACAGCGGCATCGTGATCGCCATGCTTGCCGCACTGCATCCGCTGGGCGTCGTGCTGGCAAGCGTGTTTGTGGCTGGCGTTCTGGTGGGGGCAGACACCATGAGCCGCGCGGTGGGCGTGCCGACCTACATCGCCGACGTCATCGTGGCCACTTCGCTGATTTCAGTCTTGGTCGCGACACTGCTGACGCAATACCGGGCGCGGTGGGGAAGATGACCGATCTCCTGGATATCCTGTCCAACGTTGCGTTCTGGGTCGCTACGCTGCGTATCGCCACACCGCTCATTCTGGGCACCCTGGGCGTGCTGCTGTGCGAACGCGCCGGGGTTCTCAACCTGGGAATCGAAGGCATCATGGTGGCCGGTGCGTTTACGGGCTGGCTGGCGGTCTACCAAGGCTTGCCGCTCTGGGGCGGCGTCGCCGTGGCCGCGTTCACCGGCGCCGCCTTCGGGCTGCTTCATGCCTTTCTGACCGTCGGTCTGGCGCTATCGCAACACGTTTCCGGGCTGGGGATCACCTTGCTGGCGTCATCGCTCAGCTACTATGGTTACCGCGTCAGTTTTCCCAAGGTCAGCACCCCGCCCACCATTATCCCGTTTCCCGAAATGACCTGGCTGGCTTTGCCGGTACTCGGGCAACAAACGGCGCTCACGCTATTGGCATTGCTTCTGGTGCCCGTCATTACCTATGTACTCAACCGCACACCGGCGGGTCTGGCCTTGCGCATGGTCGGCGAAAACCCGCAAGCCGCGGAAGCCCAGGGCGTTTCGGTGTCAGCGATCCGCACTAGCGCCGTCGTGGCCGGATCGGCGCTGATGGGTGTGGCAGGTTCCTTCCTGACCCTGTCATCGTTCAACGCCTTTTTCTTCAACATGGTGAATGGACGCGGCTGGATCTGCGTGGCGCTGGTCGTCTTTGCCTCGTGGCGCCCCGGAAAAGCCTTGTTGGGTGCCCTGTTGTTCGCATTTTTTGACGCGCTGCAGTTGCGTCTGCAGCAATCGGGCGATTCGCTGCTGCCCTATCAACTCTACCTGATGCTACCCTACCTGCTGTCCATTCTTGCCCTGGTGGTGGTCGCACGTCATGCCGCGTACCCCCAGGCGCTCATGAAACCCTACCGCAAAGGGGAACGCTGACATGCTCGATCTGCTCATCCACAACGCCACCCTGCCTGATGGTCGAACCGGCATGGGCATCGCCGTTCAGGACGGGGAAATCACCGCCGTCGAAGCCGGCCTGAAACCCGGTACGGCAAAGGCACACGAGGTGCTGGACGCCGAGGGCCTGCTGCTGAGCCCGCCTTTTGTCGACGCCCATTTCCATATGGACGCTACGCTCAGCTACGGCCTTCCCCGCGTAAATCAAAGCGGCACGCTGCTGGAAGGCATCGCGCTATGGGGCGAACTCAAACCCATGCTGACGCAGGACGCGCTAATCGAACGCGCCCTCACCTATTGCGACTGGGCGGTAGCCAAAGGGTTGCTGGCCGTGCGCAGCCACGTAGACATCTGCGACCCTCGCCTGCTGGCGGTGGACGCCCTGCTCGAGGTCAAACGCCGCGTCGCGCCTTACCTCGACCTGCAACTGGTGGCCTTCCCACAGGACGGCGCACTGCGCGATCCGCAGGGCATGGACAAGCTCCGGCGGGCGCTGGCCATGGGTGTGGACGTGGTCGGTGGCATCCCGCATTTCGAGCGCACCATGGCGGACGGTGCGCTCAGCGTCAAGCTGCTGTGCGAACTGGCGGCCAGCCAGGGCAAGCTGGTGGATATGCACTGTGACGAGTCGGACGACCCGCTCTCACGCCACATCGAAACGCTGGCCTTCGAGACCCAGCGCCTCGGTCTCGAAGGCCGCGTAACCGGCTCGCACTGCACTTCCATGCACAGCATGGACAACTACTACGTAAGCAAACTGCTACCTCAGATCTCGCAGGCCGGCGTCAGCGTCGTTTCCAACCCGCTGATCAACATCACGCTGCAGGGGCGTCACGATACCTACCCCAAACGCCGTGGCATGACACGGGTGCCCGAATTACTGGCGCACGGCGTGACGGTGGCGTTTGGCCACGACTGCGTGATGGACCCCTGGTATTCCATGGGATCGGCCGACCTGCTGGAAGTCGCCAGCATGGGAATGCACGTGGCACAAATGACCAGCCAGGACGCCATGCGGCAGTGCTTCGAGGCCGTAACCACCAGCCCGGCAAAGATAATGCATTTGGAAGGCTACGGCCTGGCTCCAGGTTGTCACGCCGATTTCGTGCTGCTCCAGGCTCGCGACCCGATCGAAGCCATCCGCCTGCG
>JANNNT010000744.1:0-4968 GCA_031398685.1 Rhodocyclaceae bacterium
GCCGACCGCATGCCCGAGCGAATCGTTGATGTGCTTGAAGTGGTCGAGGTCCATATACAACAGTGCAACGCGCTTGCCATGGCGCTGCGCGAGGGCGATCGACTGCCCCAGACGAGCCGTGAGCAGAGAACGATTCGGCAAGCCGGTGAGAAAATCGTGTTCGGCCATATACGACATCCGTGCGGCGGACCCCTCGGCGGCCTCGGTCATCGTCTGGGCGCGAACCGTGGCGACGACGAGAAGTTCGTTGGCTTCCCGCAACTGCCCCTCGGTGATCGCGCCGAGTTCGGCCTTGGCCCGCGCGGCTTTTTCGCCCAGGTCGGCGGCTTCCTGGCGCAGGTGAGCCGTTTCCTGGCGCAGATCGGCGGTTTCCTGGCGCAGGGCGGCGGTTTCCTGGCGCTGGTCGGCGGTATCCTGACGCTGGTCGGCGGTATCCTGACGCTGGTCGGCAGTGTCCTGGCGCAGGGCGGCGGTTTCCTGGCGCTGGTCGGCGGTTTCCTGGCGCTGATCGGCGGTTTGCTGATGCTGGTCGGCAGCATCCTGGCGCTGGTCGGCAGCATCCTGGCGCTGATCGGCAGTGTCCTGGCGCTGATCGGCGGCATCCTGGCGCTGGTCGGCGGTGTCCTGACGCTGGTCCGCGGCATCCTGACGCTGGTCCGCGGCGTCCTGACGCTGATCGGCAGTGTCCTGGCGCCGGTCAGCGTTGTCTTGGCGCCGCTCAGCAATAACGTGGTGCGGGTCAACGTCCAGGCGCCGGTTGGCAGTCGCCCAGCGCCGCTCGGCGAGTGGTTTTCCGGTTGCCATCATAGAAGATCGTATGTGTTGGTTTGCCTCAAGTGCCAACGCGGGTAGGCCATTCTCTGGAGTGAAGTCGTCATAATCGCTCATCAACGTCTTCCTCAGTCAACCGTATCGGATGCTGTTGTTTGCTTCGGCTGCCCACCGAGGAGTCCCTCGTACTCGAGCACCGGGTCGCCGATGATGACCTCGCCATCGATGATCTCGAACTGCCGAATCTCGTCGCTGTGAGTGCTGCCGCGCACTTTGACGACCGCCATCACGCGCTTCAGGCGGCTCCCGATTTCGATATAGCGCTGCACGATGATGGCATCCGTGAGAAAGGCCGATCCATACGGGCTGAAACGCAGATCGGTATAACGGTCTTCAAGTTCCGACGTCAACAGCACCGTCACACCGAGGCCGGCCAGCACGGCAACCATGCGAAACAGCGACTCGCGAAAGTCCTCGCGAAAGTTCGGCGCTAACGCCAGTTCGAACCCGGACAGCGAGTCGATCACCACCCGGGTCGCTTTCATTTCATGAATGAGCTGGACCAGATGCTGCACGATCTCGTCGGTCGACAAATCCAGTGAGCGGGTATTGATCAGGCCGATGCACCCGGCGCGTACCATATCGTCGATCGTGCGGATCCACGACTGACTCGGAGTCTGCTCGAACGCGACGATTATGCCCGGTTCGCCCAGGCGCACACCTTCAACCAGGAAGGCTGTGGCGAGGATGGTCTTGCCCGATCCGGACGGCCCGGCGACCAGCATCGAGTAGCCCGACGGCAAGCCGCCGCCCAGCATCTCGTCGAGGCCTGGCACGCCCATGCTCAGCCGCACGTTGCTACGCGGTGACGCGGGCAGCTCTGAGGCGTCCCCGGTATCGTCGCGAACTTGTGCTGCCGAGAAGATGTTGATTCCGTTGTTGGAGATGCGGAAGGTATGCATCCCCGGGACGGTCGCTTGACCACGCATTTTCAGGACCTGCATCCTGCGCACCATCGAATTGCGCTGGACGCTTTGTTCCAGCGACAGCAGGCCGTCGGCCACCGTGAGCACCGGATGCGGGTCGCTCCCCGACGAATATTCCCCAATCAGGAAAGTGGTGGCCTGGCAACCGGAAAGCTGAATTCCGAGTTGCTGGATGAACTGTTGCAGACTGAGCGCGCTGCCCGGCTGGTTTTGTGCCTCCAGCATGACCGAGCGGAACGAGTCAACGAAGACCAGTGCCGGAGAGAAAGCCTCGACCTCCTGCGTGATGCGCGCCAGCACCTGGTCGAAATTGCCCATAGACACGTCGTCGCTCAAGTTGACGAAGCGAATCGAGTCATTGATCTTGTCCACGTCGAAGAACGAGAACTGCTGCTGATAACGCAGCATCTTCAACGGCGGTTCGCCGAGCACGGTAATGAATAACGCCGGCCGCTCGCGAGTTGCCAGGGCAAACATGATTTGATGCGCCATCGTCGTCTTGCCGGAGCCCGGAGGCCCGACGATGAGGTTGAAGGAGTATTCCGGCAGGCCGCCGCCGAGGATCTCATCGAGCCCCGGAACGCCGGAGGCAAGCCGGCGTATGGCTACTTTGTTGTTCATGATGCTTTCTCCTGTTCAGATTCCGGTGCCGGCGCCACCCAGACCGGTTCCAACAGACGCATGGTCAAGGATTCTCCAATCAACGTTGCCAACAATTCGGTGAAGTTCACCAGCAGGGTATGGCTTGCCTCTTCAGCATCGACTGGCTCGCGGAGCGCGATGCGAGCCCGGAGGTCGGGAAACTGAAAAGCGAAATTCTCGCCACTTTCATCAACGGCAAGCCATGGATAGGATTTGCTCGTTATGTGCAGTGAGCGATTGAAGAGGGCTTCGACGCCTCGAGAGCCGATTACTGGCCCAAGCCGGACGGCCACCTGATGCCAGGTGCTGAGCGTAGCCTCGGCAATTGCGCTGGAATCGGGAAAATCTCCGGAGCCGTGTACTAACGTTTTTCGTATCATTTCAAGGTTCATGTCAGTACTCAATGCTGATGCTCTGTTGACATCCAACTAACCTGAGCTGTCCTTGAGATCCAATGGTGCAAACTGATCTGGCCCCTTGAGCTGCCTACCAGGCGGTGATCTAGCGCAACACGGGTGGTTTAGCGTAGTCCAAAAAACGACAAGATCGCGAGGACGATGACGACTGCGCCGACGATGTAGACGATGCTGTTCATGAGAGTTTCCTTTCACGTGGTTTAAAGAGATCGAATCGCGTGCTTGAAGCGATTCGCTACACGACATTTCTTAAATTACTCTTCCCGGCTCGGGCGCTCCGTTCGCTAGCACACATAGCGACCACTATTTCCAGGCAGCCGCCGAAATGGCCGTTTGCGTATCAAGACACTCTGCTGAAATACAAAGAATTATTACTTCTGCTTATGTACGGCAACAGACGGATGAGGATAGATTTTCTCGATAATCTCAATAGTGTCGGAGCTAAAACAGGTGCGGCGTTTGTACTGTGGCAAGCGATAGACACACTTCTGAAATTGGCTCAATGCGGTTGTATCCATGGGTCGGTTTCACCACTTTTTGAAGCGAGGAATAAAAAATGCCAGCCACCATCAAAATCTTTCAGGTCGGCGAAAAATTGTTTACGCACGTCATGAACGCCAACCACGATTCGGTTGAGCTGCGCGATGAGGGTAACGAGACACTTCTGATTTACGGCGCTGACGCCAAAGTGCGCAATCGAGACGGTCGGCAGGGCAACTTTTACGTCGAATACCTCGACGGGCAACCGCATTGGGTTTATTACGAAATGCCCTTGCAAACCCGTTATATCTGCGGTCCTGATCTGCGCACGGCAGAAATTGAAGTATCAAAGCGCTTCATCGACAATTTCAACCTTCTCACCGCAGAACCCGGCCTGGCTACGGTATAGGCCCCAAGGTGTCGCGAATTGCTTCAAGCGTCTCATTTACGACGCTTGAAGTACAAATGCCGCTGCGCTGAGCTTTCCAGGTCTTGACGATTTACGCCACGTTTGTACGGCGGCGGATCGCGCTCAACGCTTAAGCGCTTGTTCCAGTTGCGCCTTGTTCATCCGGGAACGACCCTTTATTCCGCGCTGCCTCGCCTCGTTGTGAAGCTGTGCCAGTGTTCGCCCCGCCGCACCCGAGTGAGAGTGCAGACCGCCGCGCCGGCTGGCGGAGATATCGTTGACCGACGAGGCGCTCACCTCCTTGGCTTCGCCATGTTGTGCCCGCTCCTTGTTGACGGTGCGCGCGGCAATCTCTTCAGCCAATTCCACTCCCTCGCCGCGTTTGAGCAGACTGTCCTTGATGTGTTCGTACTGGCGCTCGCGCTTCGCGCTCCATGTGTTTTGCGGCATATATGCACTCCTCAGCACGTTTTAGTACGCAACCAGAAGGTCGTCTTCGGTGACCGACACGTCCTGGCACATACGGTCGTCGGACCATTTGCACACCATAGCGAATGGCCGAAACGACGTCTGTACGCTCCACCACATAGGCGCGATTGAGCAGCACCGATAACAGCACTATGTTCGCTAACGCACCGAATGTGCGTTTTGGCTGGCGTAGGATGGTATTTCGTCTGAGGCACCCGTGACGTACGACTTTTTTGGAGGTTTCCATGGTTCAGCAACCCAATGATCAGTCTCAGAATTTGGCTCAGAGACGTCGTGAAGCGGGTTCCCCTGTGAAAAATTTCCCAATCGTTTGCGTCGGCGGTTCGGCCGGAGGCCTCGACGCGTATATTCGACTATTGGAAAATCTTCCGAGTGACATGGGGGTAGCTATCGTCATCGTTAATCACTTCAGAAACGTCCCGACTAAACTCCATATGATTCTTCCTCGCCACACCGCGATGCCGGTTGAACTCATCACGGAGAATTTGTTAATCGAACCGGATCACGTGTTTATCATTCCTGAAGATCGGGATTTGCACGTTGATCAGGGTAAGTTCCATCTCAAGCCGATATCAAAGCCTCGGGGCTGGCCCGATGTGATCACGGTTTTTCTACGCTCACTGACCCGTTGCTGGAGCGGCAAGCTGATTGCCGTCATTGTCTCTGGCTACGATGGCGACGGTGCCGCAGCGCTGTGCGGCATTAGAAAAGCTGGCGGCATTACCATCGCGCAGAAGTTGAGCACGGCGAAGCAACCCGACATGCCGGCGAGCGC
>JANNNT010000003.1:0-2128 GCA_031398685.1 Rhodocyclaceae bacterium
GTCAAGCAATCTTCGTCTGAACGTGCGGCGATACTCATCGTATCAAGAAGAAGGCGGCAACCAGCGACAACATGAACGCAACTGCAGTCGATACCGAGATGACGAAAAATGGCCGCAATCCGGATTCCCGAAGTTTAGACAGCGGCGTCCGCTCGCGCGCCTGGGAAGGCAGATCAAGGTGATCGGCGACAGTATCGAACTGCTGGCGAGCCATGGAAAACACCTCGCCCGCATAGATGCTACTCATTCAATTTTCCTCCCTGATTTATCGTTTTGGCTTGTCCGGAATGCGGGCTTGAATGATTGGGCAGCATTCCTCATCGCTGCGTATCAAGCACGAGCAGGCACAGTCCGCTCTGAGTTGTTAGTCATCATCGGTTTGCCTGAAATGCACCAAGTGCGAACCCGCCAGTGTTCGCCTCCTGACGTGCACACTCATCGCTCCTTGATTCTCAAGACCCTGCCTCGATATCGCGCGGGATCGATGTGTTTTCTGACCTTCCTGGTACGAGATGCAGGGCCGAGAAAAGTTACTTCGACGGTGACTCGACCGTTGGAGGCCAAGCCAAAGTGAGCTGGAATGGCACTTTGCGAATTGTAGCCTTCTCCCGTGGATATCTGACGGGTTGCCAACACCTTGCCCTTGTCATCGAGCAGCCGGACTTCCGCGCCCATGCGCGTGAACCGTCCGTACCGGTCGAGTACAAGTACCGAAAGGCTGCGCTGGCGCGAGCCTTTGTCGAGATCGTTGTGGAAGACGAAATGGCCACCCTGATCGGTGTAGCCTCGCGTGACAGACAGATCGAGCGCGCCATCCTGGTCGTAATCGACCCATTGCACACCATGGTCGGCCACGTTGAGCATCGAACCCGGCGCAAGAACATTCGCAAATCCCTTGCCGCCAAGATTGCGGTAGAGCCGGTTGTCGGGGCGCTGCATTCCGGAGGCGCCTGAATAGGCGGCGACGAACAGATCAATGTACCCGTCATTGTCATAGTCGCCCCACGCTGCGCCGACTGCATGCAGGTTCTCGTTCAGCCCGAGGGCTGCGGCAGCCTCAACGAAGCCACCCTGACCGTCATTCCGATAGAGAGCCGCCGAGCCATAGCTGGCCACATACAGGTCCAGGTCTCCGTCATTGTCAAAGTCGGCCAGCGCGCACCCCACGCTGCCATCATCCTTGGGTCGGCCAGGTCGATCGAGGCCAAGCCGGGGGGCGATATCGACGAACGCGCCGCCATCGTTGCGCCACAGGGCATCGGTGGCACCGGCCTGGTTCGCGAGGAACAGATCCAGGTCTCCGTCGCGGTCGAAGTCGAACCAGCAGGCACCAACGGTCGGTCTTGGATCCGAGATTGGTTGCTCTGATCCTGTGCGCATGAACCCGTCCACGTCATGACGGATCAGTGCGTTCGGGCCATTTCGATTGGCCGCGAAGAGGTCAAGGTCGCCGTCATTGTCAAAATCGACCCAGCTCGACTGACGGGACGAACGGCCAGCTTCGGTCAGGGCCGAAGGCGTATCGATTTCGACAAATGCTTTGCCGCCGCTGTTGCGGAAGAGCCGGCTCTTCGACGATGTGCTTGTGGCTCCGCCGTAAAGGTCGAGCCAGCCATCCGCATCGAAATCACCCCAGGCGAGACCCCGCAGTTCTTGCCCAGAGATTGGCAGGCCCATTGCTCCGCCGACACTGACCAATGTCCCGTCATCATTGCGGTAAGCGCTGCAAATGCACCGTCCTCGCTAAGGCGTGCACTATTTACATTGCAGAGGTATATTCTCAAGATTGTGGAGTGGTTGTGTGCGCATACTGGCGTCGATGCTAAAGCTGCAGTTCACACCGCTTATCGCGCTGCTCTCGAAGCAGATCCTGTCGCTGTAACGCCATCTTCGCTCGAAGCGCTTGGTACCGAACTGTTCGGCGACGATGCCGTCCATGCTTCGACACATGCGCCACAATGCAAACAGGTCATCGACACAACTTTCATACATCAAGGCCTCAATGCCGTAGCACTCATCGGACAAAACTGGGCGACAAGCAAACCATTCCAGGTTGCCTTCATTGATGTCCGCATGTCGCCTGGCATCGACGGCAAGGAGACGGCACTGCGGTGCTGACATTACCGCT
>JANNNT010000069.1:0-12897 GCA_031398685.1 Rhodocyclaceae bacterium
CGCGCTAACCGTGGCGCAGACCGACTGGGCGCGCATTGTCGCCATTTACGACGCCCTGGCCCAGCTCGCGCCCTCGCCGGTCGTCACGCTCAACCGGGCGGTTGCTGTTTCGATGGCCTTCAGCCCGGCCGCGGGACTGGAGATCGTGGATACGCTGCTGAACGAACCCAGCCTGCAGAACTACCACCTGCTGCCCAGCGTACGCGGCGACCTGCTGGCCCGGCTTGACCGGCTGGGTGAAGCGCGCGCCGAGTTCGAACGCGCCGCAACCCTGACGCGTAATGCCAAAGAGCGCGCCCTCCTGCTCGCGCGGGCGATCCGCTGTGACGGTAAAACACCGTGAGATGCTTCCGAAAAACCGACCGCGTCCGTCAATCCGGCGTGCCGTCCAGCGCGCTGCGGACCTTGCGCGCGAGTTCTTCAATACGATAGGGTTTGCTGATCAGACGGACTTCCGTCGCCAGGGCGTCGAGTTGCTGGATGGCGTTACCGGTATAGCCCGAGGTGTAGAGCACCTTGATATTGCGTCCATGGGCGGCGGCAGCGAGCGCCAGTTCGGGCCCGTTCACGCCGCCGGGCAGGACAACATCGGTAAACAACAGGTCAATCGCCAGCGACTGCTGCAACAACGTCAGCGCGGTCTTGCCGTCCCCCGCCTGCAAGACGCGGTAACCCAGCCCGGAGAGCAACCGGCAAACCAGAGCGCGCACATCTTCTTCGTCTTCCACGACCAGAATCGTTTCACAACCGGTCGGTTGCATCGGCGTCACCGCCGATGCCATCGCGGCGGTTTTCATCTGGCCATTGATGCTCGGCAGGTAAAGCTTGATCGTGGTTCCGTGCCCCAGCTCGCTGTAGATCTTGAGGTGTCCGCCGGATTGCTTGACGAAGCCATAAACCATGGCCAGACCCAGCCCGCTGCCTTTGCCGGTGTCCTTGGTGGTAAAAAACGGTTCGAAGGCGCGTTGCTGGACTTCCGGCGTCATGCCGGTGCCGGTATCGGAGACGGCCAGCATCACGTAGGGGCCGGGAGTGACATCGGCCTCGCGCGCCGCGTAGTATTCGTCGAGATAGGCCGAAGCCGCCTCGATGGTCAGTTTCCCGCCTTGCGGCATGGCATCGCGCGCATTGACGGCCAGATTGAGCAGCGCCGCCTCCAGTTGCGCCGGATCAGCCATGGCCGGCTGCAGGCCGGCGCTGGGCGCGACAACAATCTGTATGTGCTCGCCGAGCGTACGCCGCAGCATGCCGGCCATTTCGGCGATCAGTTCGTTGAAATCGACCGGCATCGGGGCGAGCCGCTGGCGGCGGGAGAAAGCCAGCAGGGTGCGATTCAGTTCGGCACCGCGCCGCGCGGCCTTGGTCGCGGCCTCGACCAACTCGGTGGCAAGGGGGTTGTCGCTCAATTCGCTGGCGAGAATTTGCAGATTGCCCATAACGACGGTCAGCAGGTTGTTGAAGTCGTGGGCCA
Organism: Rhodocyclaceae bacterium; assembly: GCA_031398685.1. Lineage (GTDB taxonomy): Bacteria > Pseudomonadota > Gammaproteobacteria > Burkholderiales > Rhodocyclaceae > Propionivibrio. Next base: position 1,472 of record JANNNT010000069.1, read on the forward strand.
CGCCGCCGGTCAACTGGCCGACCGCTTCCATTTTTTGCGCCTGGTGCAGGGCTTGTTCGGCATGGCGCTGTTCGGTGATGTCGGTGAGCATGGCCATGCAGCCGTCGACCGCACCTTGCGGCCCGAAGTGCGGCGAATAACGCACCATCAAGCGCCTGACATCGCCGTTGGCGGACTTTTGTTCACGCTCGTAACGCACCGGTTTGCCTGAAAGCACCGCCTCGATTTTTTCCCGGATTTCGGCGTACACCGCGTCGCCGAGAACGTCGTGCACGCTGTGGCCGTCGACGTCCCGGGTCGGAAGCCCGAGCCAGTCGGCAAAGGTCTGGTTGTGGTAAAGGTAGATCTGGTTGGCGTCCAGATAGGCCATGCCGGCCGGCATGTTGTCGGTAATCAGGCGCAGCTTGGCTTCGCTGGCCTGTAGGGCCTGGTTGGCCTTTTTCAGGTCGGCCGTGCGTTCGGTCACCCGCCGCTCGAACACATCACGGGCATCGCGCAACGCTTGCTGGGCGGCGCGGCGCTCGGAAACGCCGCGGATCGACGCTGACACCAGCAGTCCGGACTCGGTCTGCACCGGGCTCAGGCTGATCTCGACGGGAACCTCGCTGCCGTCTTTGCGGCGGGCGGTGAGATCGAGACCGCTACCCATCGGGCGCACGCCGGGTGAGCCCATAAACCCGTTACGATGCCCCAGGTGGCGCCCGTGCAGGCGTACGGGCAGCAGAATCTCTACCGCCTGGCCGAGCAGCTCGCTGCGGTCGTAACCGAACAGCAACTCGGTTTGCCGATTGGCCAGCACGATGCACCCGGTCTGGTCCACCACCACCACCGCATCCGGCGCGGATTCGACCAGCCTGCGGAACTGCTGCTCTGCCGTCCGCAGTTGCGCAAGTTCGTCACGCAAGCGTTCGATGGATTCGCTCTCCCCGCGTGAAGGTGCCGTGTTCATGTCTTGCCCAGATCCCGTTCAAAGGCATCCACCACGCTCTGGAAGGTGGCGCGATTCGCGTCGTTCATCTCGCACAGCAAGCGATGGGCGTCGAGCACGGTCTGCGCCAGCTCAGTCTCCGTCGGATCGCCCGCCGGCAGCGCCTGATCAGCGGCCACATCAGGTATCCGGTCGCACAGAACAAAAACGTCGTCCAGGCAGATGCTGCTCAGCACCGCATTGATGTCAGGGCGCACCGAGAACAGCACCGGCTTGGTGCCGTCGCGCCGGCGCACGAAATTGGCGATCCTGGCCAGCAGTCCGAGGCCGGTGCTGTCGATCGATTCGGTCGCGGTCAGGTCGACGAGAATGGTGCTGCGTTCGCCGCGGGCGAACAGATCGTCCAGAAAGTGATCCAGAGCCGGACCCAGCGTATAGCTGATCGCCCCTTCAAAGCGGATCACGCAGACGCCATCCCGCTCGGCGTAATAGACCATTCCGTCAGCCATCAGTGCGTCAGCTTTCTCAAGGAAAGTATGCTGATATCGTCGGGTGGCGGCGCGCACTGATCCAGCTTGAGGAAATGGGCAAGCGCGACCGCATCGAATTCGTTCCGGTGCACCAGGCTGTGCAGGTAATCCTGCTTTTCCGAAAGACCGGACTGAGGCAGGGTTTCCAGGATGCCGTCAGAAAACAGCGATAGGGCGAACACCGGGGAAATTTCCAGTGTCTGGGTATGGTATTGGGCGTCCTCGAACATGCCAACCGGCCGGCTTTTGCCACCGATCGAGCGGGTCTGTTCGCCGTCGTACAGAATGGGGAATGGAAACTGGCCGCCGTTGGCAAAATCAAGCCGTGCGGTCGACGAATTCAGAACCCCGTAGAACATGGTCAGGTACTTGCCGTGGCGTCCGGCCAGAATGTCGCGATTCAGGCCGGAGAGCACCGCCGCCGGGTCAAGGATGGTGCGATCGCCGTGGTGCCGGTTGCGCTCGACGTAGCGCCCCATGTAGCTGTTCAGCAGGACAGTGATGAAGGCCGAGGAGACGCCGTGACCGGAGACATCCGCGATGTAGAAGCCGAAGTGATTCTCGTCGATGTCGAAGTAGTCAACAAAGTCGCCGCTCAGAATCGCCGAGGTCCGCAGGTGACGACTGCACTCGTAGCCGGCGTGGCCATTGTGGTCACCGAACACCACGCGCTCATCCGGCAGCAGGCGGAACTGGATATTGCGCCCCGCCGTTTCATCGTCCCGCAATTTGTGCAGGCTGCGTTCGAGTTGGGCATTGGCCACTTCAAGGTGTTCGCGGTAGGTCCGGTTCTCCGCACGCAGACGGGCACGCTCAAGCGCTTTGCGCACGGCATGGTCGAGTACGGCAAAGTCCTCGATCGGCTTGGTCACATAATCCCAGGCGCCGAGCTTGAGGGCGGAAATCGCATCCGCCAGACCGCCCATGCCTGAAACAACGATGACCGGCGTTTCAGGAAATTCGCGTGTTAGCACCGCCAGCACCTCCAGGCCATCCATGCCCGGCATGCGCAAATCACACAGGACGAGGGCCGGATTGTCGCGGCGGCAGGTATCGAGTCCGCTTTGCCCATCCATCGCGGTGGCTACTGTGTAGCCGAGGCGCTTCAGGTAGAGCGCGATAACATCCCGGACCGCTGTTTCGTCATCGATAATCAGAATCTCTGTCGCCACTATCTCTGCCACTGTCTCTCCTTGCGGACACCCCACAGAACACTACGCTGGGGTGCCACACGAATCTGGCTGCCGTCAGTAGTGGCCACGTCGATGTTGCCGGCGCTGCTTGAAATTATTTCGGGAATCCAACTTTTGACACAGCGGCAACTCAAAAGTTGCCTCCGGCGGCAGTGCTGTCAAACCGCCTTCTCCACCTACTGCCGGCTTTCGCGCACCATAATCTGCATCTGTGCCAGCAATTTGTCCCGAAGCGCATGGAGTTCGCCCAGCCTGGACAGTGCCTCCGGGTTCCGGCCCTGCCCGTGAAACTCGACAAGTTCCACCGCCAGCGCATGCACCTGCCGGTGCAGGTCGTCGATGGGCGCAAAAGCGGATTGCGCGCCATGGCGCGCCTTGCCCTCGCCATCCAGCCACAGACCAAAACGGCACTGGTGCGGATCCAGCGGCGGCGGAGCATAGCTTTCGTCCCTGAGGAAGCTTTCCATCGCCGCAACCCAAGCGCGGTGCTCGACGCCGGCAAAGAGCAGCGGCAAATCGTCGTGCTCCACCGCAGGCAGGTCGTACCAGGCTGAATCAGGACGCCAGGCGAGAGCCCATCCGGGCAATTCGGCGGCCGGCATGGGGCGCGCGATGCCGTAGCCCTGGGCCAGCTCACAGCCGAGTAGCAAGAGCATTTCGCCGTGCTCCACGGTCTCCACACCTTCGGCGATAACCTGACGGCGGAATGCAGTGGCAAGGCCGATCACGCCCTCCAGAATAGTTAAATCGTCCGGATCATCCAGCATGTCGTGCACGAAGCTCTGGTCGATCTTGAGCAGCGTGACCGGCAGGCGCTTCAGGTAGGTCAACGAAGAATAACCGGTGCCAAAATCATCCAGGGCAAACATCACCCCGATCTCCTGGCAGGCCTCGATGACATGGGATGCCCGGTCGACGTCTTCCAGCGCGCTGGTCTCCAGAACCTCCAGCGACAGATCGCTCGGCCTGACGCCCGGATGCCCCGCCAACAGCGCATGCAAACGCTCGACGAAATCCGCCTGCTGTAACTGGCGGGCGCCGACATTGACGCTGACCGGAATATCCAGTCCGGCGGCACGCCACAGTTCCATCTGGGCCAGGGCGGCATTGATCACCCACTCCCCGACTTCGGTAGCCAGCGCATGGTTCTCGATCGCCGGCAGGAACACGCCCGGCGGGAGCAGGCCTTTATCCGGGTGCTGCCAGCGGATCAGGGCCTCGGCGCCGATCACCACGCCCGTGCGCATATTCACCTTGGGCTGGTAATAGAGCACAAATTCGCGCTCGGCCAGGGCACGACGGATACGCTGCAGGCTTTCGTGGTGACCGCGAACGCTGCGGTCCTGCTCGGCGTCGAAGACGTGGTAACGATTCTTGCCGGCTACCTTGGCCTGATACATGGCCTGATCGGCCTGGCGCAGCAGTTGATCGGCATCCACATCGTCCGCCTGCGGGTAGAAGGTAACGCCGAGACTGGCCGAGACCTGGAGAACAAGGTCGCCGACAGTCACCGGCTGGGCAGCGGCGTCGAGCAGACGGGTCAACGTCGGCACACTGCTGGCGGCATCCACCAGATCAAGCAGCACAGCGACGAACTCGTCGCCCCCCAGTCGCGCCAGCGTGTCGCCGTCGCGCAGTGCGTGTTTCATGCGGCTGGACAGGGCGATCAGCAACTGGTCGCCGGTTTCATGCCCGTAGTTGTCATTGATGGCCTTGAAACCATCGAGGTCGAGATAGGCCACTGCCAGCAGTTGTCCGCGCCTTTGCTCCTGCGACATGGCCTGGTGCAGACGGTCGGCCAGCAGCACGCGGTTGGGCAGCGTGGTCAGCACGTCGTAGTGGGCGATGTTTTCGAGCTGCTTTTCGTGCTCTTTACCCTCGGTAATGTCCACGATGAGGCCATGCCATAGAACGTCGCCGTTTTCCTTCAGTTCGGGTACGGACGTAAAGTGCAGCCACTTGACCATTCCCTCTATCAGAACCCGGCCTTTCCAGTCAAATGGCCGCCGATGTTGAATGCCTTCCTGGTTCAATTTGACAAAGCCATCCAGGTCATCCGGGTGAATCACCTGGTACACGGCTTCGCCATCGGCGAGCAGGCATTCAACACTGAGGTCGAGCATTTCAGCCATCCGGGGGCTGACGTAGTCCAGCGCGAACGCGCCCTCGGAAGTACTGCGCAAAATGTAAATGCCGACAGGAATATTGGCGGCAAGGTCGTCATACTGCCGCTTGCTTTTCAGCACGGCCTGTTCGGCGTTCTTGCGAACGCTGATGTCGGCAATCACGCCGATCAGGCCGCGTTTTTCACCGTTGGCGTCATGGAAACGCTTACCTGTCAGGTGCCCCCAGAATTCGGTCCGGTCAGTGCGCCAATACAACCGATCCAGATCGACCGAAGGGAGCGCGCTACTCAGCAAGGCAAGCATCTTCTGTCGCCCGGTCTCGCGTTCCGACGGATGCACCAGAGCGGCGTATTCACTCCCGACCAGCACATCGAGCGGCAAGCCGAACATCTCGGCCATGCGCTGGTTGGCTTGCATGATCCGTCCGTCCATATCCACCAGAAAAATTGCCACGCTTGACGTATCAAGGACTTGTTTGAGCAAGGCTTCACGCTGCCCCAGGGTTTTCAGCAGACGATTGAAGCCGCCAATGAGCTGGCCAATTTCGTCTTCCCGGACAATGGGCAAAGCCTGCAAGGACTGACTGGTATCCGACAGGGCAGCCAGTGTTTTTGCCGTAACCAGCAGCGGTGAAAGCTGACGTTTCAACATCCACCAGGTGAGCCAGCCCGCCAGCAGGGTCAACACGAGTGTAGCCATCAGCATGCGCTGCTGCATGTCGCGGATAGGGGCAAAGGCTTCAGCAACGGGCAGCGTGGCCACCGCATACCAACCTGCTGCCGGAATGCCTTTGGCCGAGGCCAGGACATCCTCACCCAGCGGATTGATGCCGATACTGGAACCCTCATAACCCTGGACGAAGCGGTCAACCAACGGGTTGACGCCGGAGTCGGGAAGCGTTTCCATGATGCGGCTTTTGTCAGTGGCGGTGACTATCAATCTGTGCTGAGGCGCGACAAGCAAATAGCCGCCGGTCTTGCCATAGTGGCTATCCGTGATTTGATCCAGGAAATTGGGAGTGCCCAGGTTAGTCACTCCGGATATGGCTCCGATAATTTTCCCCTGCGCATCACGAATAGGTACTGCCACGCCTAAGACCGGGTGCTTCAGCGTCTTGCCAAGAACCGGGCGACTGATTGAAGATTTACCTTCCCTGAGCGCCGCGGCGACAACGTCGACGCCGATGAAGTTGATGCCGACCCGAGTTGCCGGCAAGGGAAAATCAGCAATCGCCGTGCCATTGATGTCATGGACGACAATACCTCCGTTGAACATAGTCTGCATCGTCAGACGCTGCTCGACGAATGTCTGTATGGCTGCCGGCCCGTCCTGCATGACTTGGGTCGCTGCCCCGGCGACGACTTCCAGGGCTTTGAGTCGACTCTCCAGCTCGCGGTTGACCTGAGCGGCAACCATGGACACCGTTGAAAACTGCTGCTCACCCAACAGGTCCTCCATGTCCTTGCGCAACATCTGGCTGGCGTAAAACGACAGTGACCAGATGCCGGCCAGGAAGATGGACAAGGTGGCGAGTGAGATTTTTGTTTTAAGTGAATTCCACTGAAAAACGTTCCAGTTCATACCGTTTTTTTCCGTCGCCGAGAGTGCTCATAAGCAATGACAAGGCTTGATTGATCTTTGGCGTAGCGGGAAAGGAATCTACCCAATCCCGACGGCAAACGCGTGCAAGCACCCAAGAATCACTTTAACAGTATTGGCAAGAAGCTTCACCGAAATACTGAATGAAGATCAAGACCTCAGTGCAAACCACGACGACCGCACAAAGCGACCCGCCAGTGCATTCCGATTGGCGCAATGGTGCCCTACTCAGTTGAACCCGGGAACAATCTCCAGGCTTTTGTGTCGATTCCACTGGTGATTATTCCTTTGTCCGGCCAACGCGCGTTTTCAGCGTAGCGTGTTGTTCGTTCTGTACCCGATACAACCCCGAGGGTGATCCGATTTAATCCACAGAGCGCCCGCCCTGTATCGTCGGCAAAGATTCTGGAGTTGTTTGCATAAAACAGGAGATATGTCATGCCGCAGAGAATGATTCGAAGTATTGTCAAAGAGCAGTCTATCGTTTGCGCCTCACCACAAACCTCGGTGGCCGAAGCCTCTCGCCAGATGAAGCGGGCCTGTGTTGGCGCGGTCATGGTGGTCGAGGGGAAGCAACTGGTCGGTATTTTTACTGAACGCGACGCGCTTTTCCGTGTTCTCGCGGAGGCGCGGAATGCAAAATCAACCCGCCTTGCCGAGGTGATGACCGCCAATCCGCAAACGATCGGTCCGGACAAGCCATTCGGTCACGCGCTGCACATGATGCACCAGGGGCACTTCCGACACATGCCGGTGGTTGAGAACGGTCAGCCAGTTGGCATGGTTTCCGCTCGCGATGCCTTGGTCCCGGAGATGCAGACGTTCGAAATTGAATTGATCGACCACGAACACATCACCGAAATACTCGCCTAGAGTTCCGGGTTCGTAGGGTTCCGGGTTCGCTGAATTCGGAAGGCTCTTTCACCGTTATTTGTTGGCGCTAAGTCAGACGCTACTGCATGCGCCGTGGCAGTCTCGTAGGAGCCCAGTTTTACTGGGCGATTGCAGTACGTGAGCAGCCAACCGCCCATCGCGCAGAGAATCTGCGCTCCTACAAAAACCGACTGACCCGTGCGTCAAAGTTCGCGCTTCTTCAAAGCCTCCAGCCACGGGGCGATAAGATCCATCGGCACCGGAAAAACGATGGTTGACGCCTTGTCGCCAGCGATGTTGGAGAGCGTCTGCAGATAGCGCAGCTGCATCGCCTCCGGCTGGCGTGCCAGAATTTGCGCAGCCTGCAGCAGTTGTTCCGAGGCCTGCAGTTCACCCTCGGCATGGATAACCTTGGCGCGCCGCTCGCGTTCCGCCTCGGCCTGGCGGGCGATGGCGCGCACCATCGAATCGTTGAGGTCAACATGCTTGATTTCGACCGTGGACACCTTGATGCCCCAGGCGTCGGTCTGCGTATCCAGGGTCTTCTGGATGTCGAGGTTGAGTTTCTCGCGTTCGGCCAGCAGGCTGTCCAGCTCGTGCTTGCCGAGTACCGAACGCAGCGTGGTCTGCGCCAGTTGGCTGGTGGCGTCGAGGAAGTTGGCGACGTTGATCACCGCCTTCTGCGAATCCATCACGCGGAAGTAGATGACGGCGTTGACCTTGACCGAGACGTTGTCGCGCGTGATCACGTCCTGCGTCGGCACGTCGAGCACGACGGTGCGCAGGTCGATCCGAACCATTTGCTGGACGAAGGGGATCAGGAAGATGAGGCCCGGGCCCTTGACCGCCCAGAAGCGGCCGAGGTGGAAAACGACGCCACGCTCGTACTCGCGCAGGATGCGCAGCGATGCGGCGAGTAGCGCGACGACGATGAGCGTTACACCGAGTCCGAAATAGGACAGCATGGTCATTCTCCTTCCGTGTGTTTTTCTGACTCCAGTTCGACGTCAAGTACCAGATCCCTGATCCCGGCCACGTGCACGCGCTGGCCGGCGTGCAGTGGAACATTGGCGCGCACTCGCCAGGTCTCGCCAGCGATGTGCGCCCAGGCTTCACCGGCGGAGGTTTCGAGCACCTCGCCCGTGCTGCCGATCAACTCCTGGCGGTGACCGACCAGCGGCCGCCGGCGCGACTTCAGCACGCTGCCGCCGATGGCCAGCAGCAAGGCCAGGCTGGCCGTAGCGATGCCGCCAACCAGCGCAAGCGGGATGCCGTAGGCCGGCAGTTCGGTGTCGATCAGGATCACCGAGCCGACGACGAAGGCGATCAGACCGCCGATGCCGAGCGAGCCGAAGGTCGGCAGGAAAGCTTCGGCGACCATGAAACCGATACCGGCCACGATCAGCGCCAGCCCGGCGTAGTTCACCGGCAGCAGGTGGAAGGCGTAGAGCGCCAGCAGCACGCAGATGGTGCCGACGACGCCGGGCAGGACCAGGCCGGGGCTGGAAAACTCGAACAGGAGGGCGTAGATGCCGACCAGGATCAGGATGTAGGCGATGCTCGGGTCGGTGATGGCCGACAGGAAGCTCGTCCGCCAGTCCGGCGCCCGCTGTTCGAGCGGCGCCTGTGCGGTGGCCAGCGTGCGCTCGCCGGTGGGGGTTGCGATCTTGCGCCCGTCGAGTTGTTTCAGCAGATCGGGCAGGTCGGCGGCGACCAGGTCGATGACCTTGAGCTTGAGCGCTTCCTCGGCCGACAGGCTGACCGCCTCGCGTACCGCGAGTTCGCCCCACTCGGCGTTGCGTCCGCGCAACTGGGCGAGGCTGCGGATGTAGGCGGCAGCGTCGTGCACCTGCTTGCGCGTCAGCGTGTTTTCCGGACTGACCGGCGTGATTTTGTCGCTGTCGTCGGGTTTGCTGTCGGTCTTCTCCGCACCTTTCTTGCCAGCACCGCCGGGGTCGCCGGAGTCCCCTGCCTCGCCGCCGATGCGCACCGGCGTTGCCGCGCCGAGGTTGGTCGCCGGGGCCATCGCCGCGACATGACTGGCGTACAGGATGTAGGTACCGGCGCTCGCCGCGCGTGCGCCGCCCGGAGCGACGTAGGCGGCGACCGGTAGCGGCGCGGCGAGTATGTCCTTGACGATGGCGCGCATCGACACATCGAGGCCGCCCGGCGTATCCATGCGCAGCACCACGAGCTGAGCGCCGCTGGTGCTCGCGTACGCAATGCCGCGCCGCACGTAGTCCGCCGTCGCCGGGCCGATCGCGCCGTTGATGTCGAGAACAACGACCGGCACGCCGTTCGCGCCGACCCCGGCTGTCCAAAACCAACATACGGCGAGCAGGAGCAGGGAGCGGCGCATGGAAACCTATACTTTCAACCTAGCAAAGTACTTTAACCACGAAGTTCACGAAGAGAAACAATAGCGACACCAGCTTGAAGCGCTTTATTTTTGCTCTTTCGGGCGACGTGACAAAACATCATAACTTCATGTTTTTCTTCGTGTACTCCGTGTTCTTCGTGGTTAATTGATGTTTGCGGGTCAACATGATTATTACTCGATTGCAAGCCCTTTCTCGCGTAGCCAATCGGGATTGAACAGGCGTTTGAAGTAGAGCCCGCCGCGGTCGCAGAGCAGCGTGACGATGGTGTGTCCGGGTCCCTGCTGGCGGGCAATCTGCACCGCCGCCGCGACATTGATTCCGCTCGAACTGCCGACGAACAGGCCTTCCTCGCGCAACAGGCGATAGACCATGCTGACGCAGGTTTGATCGTCGATCTGCACCGCGTCGTCGATCGGCGTGCCGTCCAGATTCGCCGTGACGCGCGAGGTGCCGATGCCCTCGGTAATCGAGCTTCCTTCCGCCTTCAGTTCGCCCGTTTTCACCCAGCTGTAGAGCGCGCTACCCTGCGGATCGGCGAGCACGACGCGCAGTTTCGAATCATGTTCTTTGAGGCAGCGCGCAACGCCCGCAAGCGTCCCGCCGGTACCCGTCGCGCACACGAAAGCGTCGATCCGGCCACCGGTGTCGCGCCAGATTTCCGGTCCGGTTGTTTCGTAGTGCGCTTGGCGGTTGACTGTGTTGTCGAACTGGTTTGCCCAGATCGCGTTGGGTAACTCGAAGGCCAGTCGTCCGGCGATCTTCTGGTAATTGTTCGGGTCACTATAGGGCTTCGGCGGCACCGGTCGCACCTCTGCGCCGAGTATGCGCAGCAACTCCATCTTTTCCGGCGACTGGTTGTCGGGAATGACGATGATGCAGCGATAGCCGCGTGTCGCGCAGATGTGCGCCAGACCGATGCCGGTATTGCCGGCCGTTCCTTCGACCACCGTACCGCCCGGACCGAGCACGCCACGCCGTTCCGCATCGCGAATGATGTAGAGCGCGGCGCGATCCTTTACCGAACCGCCGGGGTTGAGGAACTCGGCCTTGCCCAGAATCTCGCAGCCGGTCTCGTCGCTCAGCTTGCCCAGGCGGATGAGCGGGGTGTTGCCGATCGTGCCGACGAAGCCTTCCCGGAGGTTCGCGTCAGAGCATCGGATCAACATGTGGAGGCCTCGCTTAAGCCTCGGTTCTACCTTGATCCCCGCTTATTCCGGCTGCGGCACAATCCGGATATAGGGCCGTGGCGCTTTCCAGCCCTGCGGGTACTTGATCTTGGCATCGGCGTCGGAAACCGATGGGACGATGATCACGTCCTCACCCTGCTTCCAGTTCACCGGGGTCGCCACTTTGTGTTTTGCCGTCAGCTGGATCGAGTCGAGAACGCGCAGCACCTCGTCAAAGTTGCGGCCGGTACTCATTGGGTAGGTGAGCATCAGCTTGATCTTCTTGTCGGGCCCGACCACGAACACCGAGCGTATCGTCGCGTTGTCCTGCGCCGTACGATCCTTCGCTGCGCCGCTGGCGTTGGGATGGATCATGTCGTAAAGCTTGGCAACCTTCAGTTCCGAATCACTGATCAGCGGGTAGTTGACCCGGTATCCCTGAGTTTCCTCGATGTCCTGCGTCCAGCGCTCGTGATCGCTCACGGCGTCAATGCTCAAACCGACGATCTTGGTATTGCGTTTGTCGAACTCCGGTTTGAGTTTGGCCATGTAGCCCAGTTCGGTCGTGCACACCGGGGTAAAGTCCTTGGGATGCGAAAACAGGATGGCCCATCCGTCTCCGATCCATTC
>JANNNT010000589.1:0-7128 GCA_031398685.1 Rhodocyclaceae bacterium
GAAAAGAGCAACGTAATTTCAAAGTTCATCGCGTCGCAAATAGCACGCGCTCGGCCCGACTATCACACGCGCATTGCTGCCGAATTACAGGCTTAAAACTGGCTTTCATCATGATGCGTCGATTGTTCCACTGCGTATTTCTTTTCCTGTTATTTTGTACTTTTGCAAATGCAGCCGAAGAACTGCTGCATCCGCTGGTTGCCTTCAAACCCACGGCACAGGCGCTTGATGGCCAGACCATCGAGGTGCGTTTCGAGATCGCCAAGGGCTACTACCTGTATCGCGACAAATTCCGCTTTTCTGCCGAGCCGTCCAGCGTTCAGCTCGGTACGCCCGTTCTCCCGAAAGGCAAGGAGAAGGACGACGATACCTTCGGCAAGGTCGAGGTCTATTACAAAGCGGCCTTGATCCGTCTGCCGGTCGAACGCAACAGTTCCGGCCCCTTGCCGCTGATCCTGAATGTGACCTCGCAGGGGTGCGCCGATGCTGGAGTTTGCTATCCGCCGCAAAAGCAGACGCTCAGTCTCGAATTGCCCGACCCGGCTTCCGCGCCGGTTGCGGCGCCGGTCCCTGCGGCTGGCAACGACGAATCCGGCCGTATCGCACAGCTGCTGAAAAACGCCAATCTGTGGCTGCTTGCCGCCAGTTTCTTCGGCTTCGGCCTGCTGCTTTCGCTGACGCCCTGTGTTTTTCCGATGATCCCGATTCTCTCCGGAATCATTGTCGGCTCCGGTCGCGACGGTCACGGCGTCTCTCACGCGCGCGGCTTTGCCCTCTCGCTGGCCTACGTGCTCGGCATGGCGGTCACCTATGCGGCGGCCGGAATTGCCGCCGGTCTGAGCGGCACGCTGCTTTCGGTGGCGCTGCAAAATCAGTGGGTTCTCGGCGGCTTTGCATTGATCTTTGTTGCGCTGTCGTTCTCGATGTTCGGCTTTTACGAATTGCAGTTGCCGACTTTTCTGCAAAGCAAGGTATCGGAGGAAGCGGCGCATCTCAAGGGCGGGTCGCTGCCGGGCGTGGCTGTCATGGGCGCGCTCTCGGCGATCATCGTCGGCCCCTGCGTCGCCGCGCCGCTGGCCGGTGCGCTGCTTTATATCGGGCAGACCGGCGACGCGCTGCTCGGCGGAATGGCTCTTTTCTGCATGGCGCTGGGCATGGGCGTGCCCTTGCTCGCGGTCGGCCTCTCGGCCGGAACGCTGCTGCCCAAATCCGGCGCGTGGATGGAGGCGGTGAAGAAGGCCTTCGGCGTCATCCTACTGGCGACGGCGCTGTGGATTATCTCGCCGGTCATTCCGGTTGCCGTGCAGATGGCCGCGTGGGCGCTGCTGCTGATCGTCCCGGCCATCTACCTGCACGCCACTGACCCGTTACCGCCGCAGGCCAGCAACTGGCGGCGTTTCTGGAAGGGAATCGGCATGGTCATGCTGATCACCGGTGCCGCCATGCTGGTGGGCGCATTCTCCGGCGCCAGAGACCCGCTGCAGCCGCTGGCCGGGCTGCGCGGCGGTGATCCGCTCAGCGCCGTCAGCCGCCTGCCGTTCGAGCGTATCCGCTCGCTGACCGAACTCGATGCCCGCATCAAGACTTCCGGCAAGCCGGTGATGCTCGACTTCTACGCTGACTGGTGCGTGTCGTGCAAGGAAATGGAGCGGTTTACCTTTGCCGATGCTCGCGTGCAACAGAAGCTTTCCGGGTGGACCGTGCTGCAGGCTGATGTGACCGCCAACGCGGAGGCGGACAAGGCGCTTCTCTCACGCTTCAAACTCTTCGGCCCCCCCGGCATCATCTTCTTCGACAGCACGGGGGCAGAACTCGGCACGGTGCGCGTCGTCGGTTTCCAGAACGCCGAGGAATTCCTGCAAACGCTGATGTCAACCGGGCAATAGGCGACTACTGAACTGAAGCGGCAACGCCCGCCGTCAGAAAGCCGAGCATCGCCTGTGCATGTTCGGCCGCTTCCCGCCCGAGGCTGGTCAGATACCCGCCGTCGGCCTGCGTTATCAGGTTCTTGGCGTACAAGCGCTGAACGGCTGCAATCACTTCCGCATCGGCCGTCTTGTGCACCTTGATACCTTGTTGGCCGGAATCCAGGTTGAAACGGATCAGGGTATTGAGTTCGTGAACGAGATCAGACGTATAGAGCATGGCGACTCCTTATTGCGGAAAGTCTCATTCTACGCGCATCCTGAAGCGATTATTACGAACTGCACGAGAGCATCGAGCAGCCGGCCTTGTGGCGTGCCCATTCGGGTCGTTTGGCCGCAAAGGCTTCGCGACCCAACTGTTCGTCGTAGGGCTTGCGCAACACTTCAAGCAGTTCGTGGATCATGTCCGGATCGCCCTGTTCAGCCCGGTCAATGGCCTGCTGTGCCAGATAATTGCGCAGCACATAACACGGATTGACAGCGTTCATGCGCGCCACCCGGACAACAACAGGAATGTCTTCCGACTGAACACGGGCAGCCCACCGTGTCAGCCACGCCGAAAACTCGGCGGCATGCAGATCAAAAAGCTCCTCGCGGTAGAACGCCTCTTTCAGGATGGCAACCTCCGGTGTCTGAACGTCAACCCGCGCCAGTCCCCGAAAGAATAAAGTCATATCGACTTCGGCGCGATGCAACAATTCGAAGGCATCTTCAAGCAGCGTGGCGTCCTCCTTGACGCACCGGGCCAAACCGAACTTGGCCGCCAGGGACCGGTTGAATTCCTCGGCGTAGATTTCGTCGTAGCGCGCCAGCCCGGAAGCCAGCACGCCCGGTTCGGGCGCAATGACAGCAAGCGCTTCAGCCAGCCGCGTGAGATTCCAACGGGCAATCTCGGGCTGTCGGGCAAAGCAGTAGCGCCGGCCGTCAGCATCGGTCGTATTGGGCGTCCACGCGGGGTCGAAATTGTCGACCCAGCCGTACGGGCCGTAGTCGATGGTCAGTCCAAGAATCGACATGTTATCGGTGTTCATCACGCCATGTACAAAACCCACGCGCATCCAGTGCGCCATGAGACGCGCCGTGCGCTCGCAGACCTCGCCAAACCAGCACGCCAGCAATTCGTCGGGCGGTGCCGACAATTCGGGGAAGTCGCGGGCGATGGTGAAGTCCACAAGTTGCCGGAGCAAGGCTTCATCGCCGCGCGAAGCCGGCAGCTCAAAATGCCCGAAACGAATGAACGAGGGGGCGACCCGACACACCACGGCCCCCGCCTCACGCACCGGATGGCCATCGTAGAACATGTCTCGGACGACGCTTTCGCCTGTCGTCACCAGCGAGAGGGCGCGGGTCGTCGGAACGCCCAGATGATGCATGGCCTCGCTGCACAGAAACTCCCGGAGCGACGAACGCAACACGGCGCGGCCATCGGCGCGACGGGAGTAAGGCGTCGGTCCGGCGCCCTTGAGTTGCAGTTCAAAGCGCTGTCCGGCGCTGTTGATGACCTCGCCGAGGAAGATCGCCCGACCGTCACCCAATTGCCGCGCCCAGGAACCGAACTGGTGGCCGCCGTAGCACGTGGCATAAGCGGCCATACCGGGCAACAGGGCGTTTCCAGCCAGGGCGTCCACCCAGTGCGGCGACGCCAGATCGTGCGCTTCAAGGCCGAGCTGTTGCGCTACTTCGGGGGAGTAGGCAAGCAAATGCGGAGCGGACACCGGCGTCGGCATGACCGGCGACCAGAGTGCGCCAAGCACCTGGCGCGGATGGTTGCGCGTGTCATCGTCGCCCGGCAGCTCACGCACCAGGCGGTTGTCGAAATGAAGCATCGGGAGTCTCGCCAGCAGAAGGAAGTTGTTTTTGGGCACACACTGCCGCGACAAGTTCCCCAAGGAAATTTCGATTGTAGCCTTGTCGATTTGGCGTTTCGTTGATCGTCAACGACCCAGGGACACACAATTCATGTGACGCGGAGCAAGATTTGTGGAACGGAAGGTCCTCGTTACGGTTCAAATGGCCAAAAATGATCAACCCAGAGAAGAGCCGCCTGGCTAACCGAACTCAAAGAGTCAATATTCGTCCAGGTTTCACACCTCGCAACCGCAGTGCGTTATTGAAGGAGAGAGAAAATGATCGACAACCCCGTTCGCTGGTTTGAAATCTACGTGCAGAACATGGCGCGCGCCAAACCGTTTTACGAATCCGTCTTCCACGTAAAGCTGGAAAAGCTGAACACCCCTGATATCGAGATGTGGGCTTTTCCGATGCAGATGGAACGCACGGGGGCCTCGGGTTCGCTGGTCAAGATGGAAGGCGTTCCTTCAGGGGGCAACAGTACGCTGGTGTACTTTGCTTGCGACGATTGTGCGGTTGAGGCGGCGCGTGTCGTCGAATTCGGTGGCCGCATTTACCGGGCGAAGTTTTCCATCGGTGAGTACGGTTTCATCGCACTGGTACTTGATACCGAAGAGAACATGATCGGCCTGCATTCAATGCAGTAGCGGGCGGCGACCGCCCGCTCCGAAATACGGTCGCTGTCACCTGATCGAAATATTTTGTGTGGCATGTCGATAAGGAGTGAGTGATGAATACACAGAATACAAAGCCACGCCAAGTGGTGCTGCTGGTCGCTACGCGCAAAGGCGCGTGGCTCTATCACGCTGATGCCGCGCGTCACACATGGCGGGTCGATGGTCCGCACTTTCTCGGCCAGATCATCAGCCATCTGGTGCTCGACCCGCGCGACGGAAAAACGCTGCTGGCGGCGGCGAAAACCGGACACCTCGGGCCGACCATCTTCCGCTCGACCGACCTGGGGCGAAGCTGGAAGGAAGCCGCGAAGCCTCCCGCCTTCGCTCCGTCACAGGGCGGCATGGCCGACCGTTCGGTTGATCACACCTTCTGGTTGACGCCAGGCCATGCGGAGGAAAAGGACGTCTGGTACGCTGGAACTTCACCGCAAGGCTTGTTCCGCACTGAAGACGGCGGCAAAACCTGGGCGCCGTTCTCGTGCCTCAATGACGACCCGAAATATCGGCAATGGATGGGCACCGTGCAGGACGGCACGCCGGACGGGCCGAAGCTGCACTCGATCATTGTCGATCCACGCGATCCACACCATCTGTATCTGGCGATGTCGGGAGGCGGCGTGCATGAATCGCGCGACGGCGGGCGGAGCTTCTCGACGCTGGTCGATGGTCTGGAGGTGGTCGAAGGCTTCGATCCGGCCGAAGTTACTTTTCACGACCCGCATTGCATGCGCCTCTGTCCGGGCAATCCCGATCGCCTGTATCAGCAGAACCATTGTGGCATTTACCGTATCGACCGACCGTCGGATCGCTGGGTCAGGATCGGCCGGAACATGCCGAAGCCGGTTGGTGACGTCGGCTTTCCGATCGTGGTTCACCCGCGCGACCCCGATACCGCGTGGGTCTTTCCGATGGACGGTACACAAGTTTGGCCGCGTACCAGCCCGGACGGCAAGCCGGCCGTTTATACAACGCACGATGGCGGCGAATACTGGCAGCGTCTCGATGCCGGGCTGCCGGTCAGCCAGGCGTGGTGGACGGTCAAGCGTCAGGCGATGGCAGCGGACACTCAGGACAGCGTGGGCCTCTACTTCGGCACCACCAGCGGCGAGTTGTGGATGAGCCGTGACGAGGGGCAGCAGTGGGAATGCATGACTCGCCACCTGCCCGAGATCTATGCCGTCGAGGCGGCCGAACTCGCATGAATGAGGCCTCTGCATGAAAGTGCTGATTCCCAGCGCGTTGCATTCGTACACCGGGCAAAGCTGGGTCGAGGCCCATGGCGCGACGGTTGCCGCCGTTATTGCCGACCTTGATCAGCGGTATCCGGGAATACGCTTTCGCATGATCGACGAACAGGGAAACATTCGCCGCCACATCCGCTTTTTTTACGATAGCGAGATGGTGCATGAACTCGCGCAGCCGCTACGCGCAGATGGGGAGCTGTTCATCGTACAGGCGCTGAGCGGGGGCTGACGACAGCTCATTTTTGAAGATTCTCAATTTTAGGAAAATCGGAAAATGAATGCTGTTGGACGTCGAAATGAAGCATCGAGTTGCCCTGCAGCACGAGCCTTGTCCACAAAAAAAACAGCGTGGAGAGTTGCTCTCCACGCTGTTTCGAATAATGTCCCCGCGAATGCCGTTAGGCCGGCATCCTGAACCGGAGTTCAGTTGGGTCACTTTCCTTCTGCATCAGGCACACCCGACGAATGGGGCAGGCACAACAGCAGCTTCAATGGTTCGTGACCGACGCCAATTAGCATTGGTTCAAGGAATATATGGCCTTGACAAACACCGCAGGGAACAACCGTCTGAGGCTTAAAGCAACTTTTCCTGCGGTGCGAGCACCGCCTCAAGTTTTGCCTCCATGTCGGAAATTCTACGCTTTACGGCGCCGAAGTCCAGTCCTGTTTCAGACACGATAATCTGCTGCGTTTCGTTCGCCGCGGGCTTGTGAGAAAGGTGTTCATGAGCGATGTTCAACGCGGCCATGACGGCGATGCGCTCGGAAATATTGCTCTTGGTTTTTTCGGCAATATCGTGCATTTTTTCATCAACATAGGCCACAGCGGCAAGCAGCGCATCGCGCTCTTCCGGTGGACAGGCCACACGGTATTCCTTGCCGAGCAGGGTGATGTCGAGATGGTTGGCTTCGTTGGGCATGGTCACATTCAAACAGTCGCTTTGGCTTTCGGCAATTGCTCGGCGAGCTGTTCAATCCGATTCCGTGCCGACTCCATACGTTCCGAAAGGTTCTTCCTGTCGCTCTCCGCGGTGGCTAGTTGCTGCCTCAACTGTGCATTCTCCGCGCGAAGCGTGCGACAAAGCGACGCCACTTGGGCGATTTTGCTTTCGAGCGCATTGAGTTCGTTAACCATGTCCCGGACTATAGTTTCAAAAACCAAGTGCAGTCAAGGGCTAAGCGTCGGTTTTAAATGTGAATTATTTCACACAACGCCTCTCGCCATGCGGCGTGAAGGTGCTTTGCGCTATAATCATCGGCTCCGCTGCTGGCAAAGAGTGGAGAAACGTGCAAGGTGCCGCAACGCAGGATTTTTCAGACTCCCTGCAGCGGTTAAACGGGAAACAGGTGCGTGTCCACAAGACATCATGCCTGTGCTGCCCCCGCAACGGTAAGCGAGTGAGGATGTGTCGGCAAGCCACTGGGCGAAAGC
>JANNNT010000127.1:0-5767 GCA_031398685.1 Rhodocyclaceae bacterium
AGCGGCCAATATCGGGGGTGCGGTCATTCCCGCGGCCTTTGGTCTGCTCGCCGCCCGGCTCGGCCTGGAAGCGGTTTTCCCGGCGATTGCCTGTTTTGTCGTGTTGTTGCTGGTTCTGAGCATTCGGCTGGACCGGGCGACTTCGCCGTAACGGGGTGCTCCCGGAGTTCCAATGGCAAGGATCGGCTCTACGCTCATGCCGGCAACTTTGGCCGGTCAGCCGTGTCAAAAAATGCCATTTCTGAATTAATGCTGGAGACGAATCATGGACTACCGAAGACTAGGCAAGACCGGTTTCGAAATCTCGACAGTTTCTCTTGGCACCTGGCAAGTCGGCGGCGGCTGGGGTGAGCAATTCGACGCGGCGCTGGCTGAACGGATCATCGAAGCGGCCATCGAACGCGGCGTGAATTTCATCGACACGGCCGATGTCTATAGCGACCGCGCCAGCGAGGCTGCCGTGGGCCGGGTGGTACGGCGCGTGAAGGCGCGGCATGGTGATCGCGTGTTTGTGGCCAGCAAGTGCGGTCGCTTCATCAACCCGCACGTAAACGCGGGCTACACGCCGGAGGTGCTGCGCAGCTATGTCGAAAGCAGCCTGAAAAACACCGGCCTGGAGGCGCTGGATCTGATCCAGCTGCATTGTCCGCCCACTGCAGTCTACTATCGCCCGGAGATTTTCGCGCTGTTCGACACCCTCAAGGCGGAAGGCAAGATCCGTAATCTGGGGGTGTCGGTGGAGAAAGTCGAGGAAGCCCTCAAGGCCATCGAGTATCCAAACGTCGCCAGCGTTCAGATCATCTTCAACATGTTCCGTTTGCGCCCCTCGCAGCTGTTTTTCCGCGAAGCCCGGAGCAAGGACGTGGGCATCATCGCACGCGTCCCACTGGCGAGCGGGCTGCTCACCGGGCGCTTCAGCCGCGAAACGCAGTTTGCTGCCGGCGATCATCGCACCTTCAATCGCGAGGGTTCGGCCTTTGACAAGGGTGAAACTTTTTCCGGCGTGAACTACGAACAGGGGCTAGCGGCCGTCGACGCCATCAAGGCTCTCTTCCCGGAAGAACCGGGTCTGGCTGCCTGGGCGCTGCGCTGGATACTGATGTTCCCTGAAGTCACCACGGTAATACCCGGTGCCTCGCGAGTCGAGCAGATCGAATCGAATCTCGCCGCCGCCGGCCTGCGTGATCTGACGCCAGCGGAAATGGCCGGAGTTGCAGGCATTTACGAAAGCTACATCAAACCCACGGTGCATCAGCTCTGGTGAGGAAACGGTTTTCCGGCCCAGCCTGTTTTTCCGGGATGGACGGACCAATGAACGGGGGGGTTATTGTCCCCACCCGCCCACGTCGGGGGCGAACTCGCGTGTGAGCAGCACCCCGGGAATCATGACGATGCGATTCGGTAGTGGACGTTCCCGAATCAGATCGTAGCCCGCTTCCACCGCCTTTTGCGCCATCAGGTCCGGCATCTGCGCGACCGTTGCCACGATGAGGGACTCCGTATCGCGCATCCGCGCCCTGACCTTGGGCGCGCCGTCTACCCCGACGATGAAAAATTCCTTGCGCCCGGACTGACGCGCTGCTTCATCAACGCCTATCGCGGTAGGATCATTGATCGTAAAAACGGCATCGATGTGCGGGAAGAGAGTGAGTACGTCGGTCATTTTGGCGAATCCGCCCTCCGAGCTGCCACCGCCGTTGCGGTCCGACGACAGCACGCGAATGCCGGGGGTGGATCCAAGTACCGACAAGCACCCGGCTACACGATCCGTACTGGCTGTCACCGGCGGCCCTGAAATGACGACCACATCGCCACGGCCGTTGAGCCGGCTTACAAGATGTTTGCACGCCAGTTCGCCGGCCTGGGTATTGTTGGTGGTGACGGTGGCGTCAGCGCCTGCCGCGCGCACATCCACGGCCACCACGCGAATGCCTTCAGCCTGCGCACGGCGCACGGCCGGCTCGATGGCCACCGGATCGGCGGCGATGAGCACGATCAGATCGACCTTCTTCAAGATGAAGGAGTCGATCTGATCATTCTGTCGATTGAGGTCATAGGCGCTGGATACGACGAAAACCTTGACGTCCGGGCCGGCGATCCGACGCGCCGCATTTTCGACGCCACGGGCAATACGCACAAAAAACGGGTTACCCAGATCGGTCACCGTTACGCCAATGCGCTTGAGTTCGCCCGCCGCGCCCGGATCGGGAAATGCCGCCATCAGGATTACGGTGAGTATGAATACGAACAGCGAATTGATCGGCTTTGATCGTGGCAATTTTCCCACCAGACCTCTTTTCGTAAATCTGGCTAAAAAGGGGCGATCTTCTCCGACGTTGACGGCGGTTACTGGTTTCATGAGCGCTCAGTGCTGAAAAAAGCTGTGGCCTGATTAATCGCCACATAAAGTTGCGGAATGGTGAAGGGCTTGGAGAGTAGCGGCTGATCCTCGGTCAGGCCGAAGCGCGACGTCAGGATTTCGGCCGGAAGCCCCGACATCAGGATGCGCGGAAGGCGAGGGTGGTGATGCGCGATCTGGCGCATCAACTCCACGCCATGTGTGCCACCCCCGAGGTCGACATCGGAGAGCACCAGCGACTGATGGGTGTGCTCAAGGATGTCCAATGCCTCCTCGGCGGTTACGGCGATGGTGACGGCGTGTCCGCTGGCGCGCAACAAATCGCCGAGCGCCGAGCGCACGTCCGGATCATCCTCGACCAGCAGCACCAATTGGCTCGAAATGCTCGCGCCAAGCGTCGGCAGTTCATCCTCGCGGGAAAATTCACGCGCATGCGTCGGCAGATGCATGAAGAACGAGGTGCCTTTCCCCGGCTCGGTTCTGAGCTCGATATCGCCACCGGATTGCTTGACGAAACCATAGACGATGCTCAGCCCAAGGCCGCTGCCCGAGCCCGCCTTGGTCGTAAAGAAAGGCTCGAACACGCGCTCCCTGACCTCCTGGTTCATGCCTTGCCCGGTATCGGTCACTTCAATGCAGACGGCATCGGCTGCGCTGTCGAAGCGGCTTACCAGCCGCAGAGTGCCCCCATCCGGCATCGCATCGCGGGCATTGATGGAGAGATTGAGCAGCGCGTTCTCGAGCTGGCCGCGGTCAACCCAGGCGCAGGCGTCGACCGCATTCAGATCAAGCTCCACCGAAACACTCTGGCCGACGCTGTACTCGATCAGATCGGCCAGATCGCGGATGAAAGCGTCCACTTCCACCGCGCTTGGCGAAAGCGGCTGGAGGCGGGCAAACGCCAGCAGGCGGCGCGTCAGCGTGGCGCCGCGTTCGGCCGCCGAGCGCGCGCGCGTGGCAAAACGCTGCCCCGGTTCAGACAGGCTGCCATCCTGCTCGAGCAGGTATAGATTGCCAGTGATGGCCGCCAGCAGATTGTTGAAGTCATGAGCGACGCCCCCGGTGAGCTGCCCGAGCACTTCCATTTTCTTCGCCTGGCGCAGCTGTGCCTCAAACGCGCGGCGCTCCGTCAGGTCGCTGTAAAGCGTAACAAATCCACCTCCCGGCATCGGGTTGCTGCGAAATTCAACGATCCGGCCGTCGGCGAAAGCCAGTTCAAAGCGATAGGCATGCTTCTGGCGCGCACGGTTGAATTCGGCGAGCACCGAAGGGGCTCCGGCACCATTGTGAATCCGTTCGGGCAACAACTCCTGGATCTCTTCCAGGGTCATGCCGTGCAGGATGGATTCGCGCTTGAGATTAAGCAACACGGGGTACTGGCGGTTCCATGAGATGAGTCGGCCGTTGCGGTCGAAAACCGAGAGGCCGTCCTTCATGCTTTCAACCACCGTGGCAAGCAGATTGCCTTGCTCGCGGATGTCATTGGCCATGCGGCGTACGGTGCGCGCGTTGTCACGGAAAACCTCAAAAGCGCGAGCCAGCGCGCCCAGTTCATCACGTCGTGCCGTTTCAGGCGTGGACTGCTCGGTATCGCCCTGCGCGAGCTTGCTCATGACCTGAGTGATCCCGCCGAGGCTGCCGACCATGCGGATCACCATGCGGATCCCGAGCGCCGCCACCGCAATGCAGACCAAGGTCAGGATTGCGATGCCGAGCGCTCCAGAACGGACGGCCCGGGTCACCGATTCGCCGCGCAGATCAACCTCGGATCGGGCATTGCGCACGTAGGCGTCGACGCGCTCGCCCAGGCGCTCGGCTTCAGCACGCGTGCGCGAGACGAGGAAGGCCTTGCGTTCCCGGAGTTGAAACTGGCGTGCCCGCAACACGAACACGTTCTCGGTACCGTCCAGATTGTCGCGAATGAGATTGACGATGCGCGAGGAGGCGAGGTTGTTGCGGTTGATGCGACTGGTGTTTTGGGTCACCCGCTGGCGCAGCAGGGCCAGCATCTCCGGGTCGGTGACTTCAATGGCGGTCATCAGATCGCCAAATATGGCATCAATGGTTTCGCGCCCGGCCATCGGCGGCAGTTCGCTGGAGGCACTGGCCAGGCGATAAAGATACTCGCGCAGGTCTTCCTTGAGGAACAGATCCTTGCGCGTGACCTCGATCAGCTCGGTAATGCTGACCTTGAGGGCGACCAGCGCCGGGCCTACATCAAGTTCCCGGTTGCGATCCGGGGGCAAGGCCAGGGCCAGACGCTCGGCTTCGCTGAGCCTGGCGAGCAAGGCCTGCTCCTCGGACTGGAGCTGGAACGGCCGCGTGCTTTCGGCCACATAGGGCGCCATGGCGGCGATCGCGGCGGTTCGCTGTGACAGTTCGAGCGCGCGCGCCACGTCGGGCAAAACGTGTGACTGGAAGTCGCGCAGGGCATCACGCGTGTCGCGAATGCCGATCCAGCCAACGAGAGCCAGCGCCATCGCCGAAGCAAAGATGACGGCAAATGCCAGAAGCAGACGGCTGCGTACACTCGTCGGCCAAAAGCGTGCTTCGGTACTTCCCGGCAACATCAATCGTGCTCGGCGTGCATGCAGAATAGATAGCCTGATCCGCGTTCGGTGCGAATGAATCCAGGATGCCCCGGATTGCGCTCGATCTTGCGGCGCAAGCGCAGGATCAGTACATCGATCGTACGATCAAATACGTCGGACTGTTCGCCGCGTAAATATTCGAGCAGCTGATCGCGTGTCAACACCCGGTTGGCGTGGCGGGCAAAGGTTTCGAGCAGTGCATATTCGCTGGGCGTCAGAGCGCATTGCTGGTTTTGCTGGTCACGCAGCATGCGATCGGTGAAGTCCAACGTCCATTCGCCGAAGCGCGCGATTTCATGACCAGCCGTCTCGGCGCGCAACCCGCGTGGTGGCGATAATTCCCCGCTGGCACGTCGCAGCAGGGCGCGTACCCTGGCCAGCAGTTCGCGCGGATTGAACGGCTTCATGAGGTAGTCGTCGGCCGCGAGTTCAAGTCCCAGGATGCGGTCGGTTTCATCCCCCTTGCCGGTGAGGATCATGATCGGAATGGCGGAAGAAGCGCGCACGCTGCGCGCGAGGGTCAGCCCGTCTTCGCGGCGCAGACGCAGGTCGAGAATCAGCAGGGCGTAGCCGCCGCTTTCGAGTTCGGCACGCATTGCTGCGCCATCTTCCACAGCGGTTGCCTGCAGACCATTGGATTCGATGAGGTCACACAGCAGTTCACGCATATCGACTTCGTCGTCGACGATCAGTACGTGCGGAACGGGGTTTGCGGTCATGAATACTCCGTGAGGCTGCAGTAGCCAAAATCCTGAACGAGCGTGGAAAATCAACCAGATAGTAGATGATACCCGGTCTTTAACTGATTTTCGAGCCG
>JANNNT010000155.1:0-4310 GCA_031398685.1 Rhodocyclaceae bacterium
GGAACGGTCAGTCAAAAGCCCGGGTACTACCTCGCCCATCGCGTCAATTCAGGCGACCACGGCCAGGGTGTGGTGGTGGTCAAGGTCGATCTTGGTGATCTCGATGCACGCTGGGACGAAGAGCAGGACACGATGGTCGTTACGGACGAGAATGGCATTGCCTTTCTGAGTTCGCGCAAGGAGTGGAAGTACCGCGCGCTCCGGGCACTGGACGCGAAAACCATAGAACAACTGGAAAAAACGCAGCAATATGGTTCCCGGCTCAAAGACCCCGTTCAATTGAACCATGAGACCCGCCTGGACAATGGCGACAGCATCGTCCGCATTCGCGAGCCGGACGATGGGACCGGCGCCAGGGAGCGCCGCTATTTTGTAAGATCCTCCACCCTGCAGGGTTCAAAATGGGAGCTTCGCATTTTTACCTCGCTGGCCGAAACGGAAGCCCGTTCAAGGCAAACGACAATCGCTGTCGTCGCTTCAGTCACCTTCCTGATCCTGTTGTTGATGTATTTTCAGCAAATCCGCAAGCGCAGGAGCGAGCGAGAGGAGTCGCAAATCGCCTTGCAACTGGCGCACCAGAAACTCGAAGCGAAACATGGGGAGCTTGAAATTCTCAACACCCATCTGGTGGACCAGAGCGGAGAACTGCAGCTGACCGTTTCCGAACTTGAGCGCGCCAAAGCCGAAGCCGTTTCGGCGAATCAGGCCAAGTCCGAGTTTCTGGCCAATATGAGCCACGAGATACGCACGCCAATGAATGCCGTTCTCGGGCTGACCCATCTGACGCTGAAAACGGACTTAAGCTCGAAACAGCGAAACTATCTGGCGAATGTCGAATCGGCGGCGAATACCCTGCTCGGTGTGCTCAACAACATTCTTGATTTTTCCAAGATTGAGGCCAACAAGCTGCAAATCGAACACGTCGCGTTTGATCTGAGTGATGTCTTCAACAACATTTCCTCGATCCTGGCGCTAAGCGCCGAAGGGAAGGGTCTCGAGCTGATTTTCCGCATCGCCCCGGACGTCCCGCCAAAGCTGATTGGCGACCCACTGCGCCTCGGTCAGGTGCTGCTCAACCTGGTCAACAACGCGATAAAATTTACCGAAAAAGGAGAAATCCAGGTTTCGGTCAATTGCGCCTCCCGGCAAGACCCGCAGATCGAGTTACGGTTCAGCGTCAAAGATAGCGGCATTGGTATTGCTGCCAACCAGCGGGAATGCCTGTTCCGGTCCTTCAGCCAGGCCGACCAATCGACTACCCGCCGTTATGGGGGCACAGGGCTCGGTCTGGCCATCAGCAAGAAGCTGACGGAAGCCATGGGCGGTAGCATTCACGTTGCGAGTGAGGTCGGCCGGGGAAGCACCTTCACGTTCAGCGTGCGGCTCGAATGCGCTGCCGAAGCAGCGCTATCGCTCAGGGAATCCAGCCCCGATCTGTCGGGAATGAAGGTGTTGGTGGTCGACGACAATGCAAGCGTTCGCGAGGTCCTTTCAGAACTTTTGGCCGGCTGGTCCATTGACGTTGTTGCTGTCGCCTCGGGTGCCGCCGCAATCGAGTTGCTCAACGAAAGATCCACACCCGGACGCTGTACCTTCGACCTGATTCTGCTCGACAGCACTATGCCGGAGATGGATGGCATCGAGACCGCGCGCAGAATCAACCAAAACCTGGCGAACACCGTCGCGCCGTTGACGATCATGCTGACCACCCGAGGGAGCGATGACTCCGCGCTGCAGGCAAAGGAAATCGGCGTCGACGCACTTCTTGCCAAGCCCATCGAACCCTCCATGCTGCTCGATGCGATCGTGAATGCCCTCAACAACAAATCGGCCGCACAACCCGGCCCGCGCCCGACCTCCCTGCCGGGCGACGCAGCCGATCTGCGTCGCCCGCATGTGCTGGTCGCCGAAGACAACGAGGGCAATCAGCATCTGGTGCGGGAAATACTCGATTTGGCCGGCATGACGTGCGACATCGTCGGCAACGGTCATGACGCGGTTCGCTGCGCGCTCGAACGCCCGGGCGGCTATGACATTATTTTGATGGATCTTGAGATGCCGGGCATGGACGGGCTTGATGCGGCGCGAGAAATTCGCAAACGCGCAGCGAACCAGGTTCCGATCATTGCACTGACCGCCCACGCCATGGAACGCGATCGCCAACGCTGCCTTGAAGCCGGCATCAATCAACATTTGACCAAGCCGGTTAACCCCGCCCGGCTGATTCAGGAGATCACCCGCTGGCTTACGCCCGACTCGGTGCAGGAATCGGCGCAACCCTCACCAAACACAATCGATGCCGGAACATTGAGCACCCTGATCAGCGATCTCGACGCCTTGCTGGCCACAAACAAAATCGCCGCAGAAAAGCACGCCCTATGGCTGCGCAATGCATTGGAGGGGCATGGCCTTGATACGCTCCTGAACGATCTCGAGCAGGCCATCGACCAGTTGGACTATCCCGCCGCGCGGACTATTCTTGCAACGTTGATCAACGCGCCTGTTTTGTCCGGCAATGGAATAAGTACCACAACTGCCCCAGCAGCAACGTGATTCGTGACCGTTAATCGCAGTTATCACCACCAGGGCAATCTACATGATGCAGCAAGCGAAAAAATACTCGGTTCTGCTGGTCGACGACGAATTGATCAATATCAAGATATTGTCAGAGGCCCTGAAGGATGAATACGAGGTGATTTTTGCCACGGGAGCCGAAGAAGGAATTTACCGGGCCATCGAATCAAAGCCGGACATCATTCTGCTCGACATCATGATGCCGGGGATGGATGGCTACGAAGTTTGCGCCAAACTCCAGAGCGATACGCGCACCGCAAGGATTCCGGTGATCTTTGTTACGGCCCTTGGTTCCACTGCGCAGGAAGTCAAAGGACTGGACACGGGCGCCATCGACTATGTCACCAAACCGATCAACGGCGAGATCGTCAAAGCGCGCATACGCAACCATTTGAAGTACAAGAGTGTTGTTTTGGCGTCCTCGATTCCCGCACAACTCGTCGATCACGCCATGGATTCCATGACCGATCGACAGCGGGAAATCTTCGAGTGGGTCAAGAAAGGCAAGACCAACTGGGAGATTGCCAAAATTATCGCGTGTTCGGAAGAGAACGTTAAATACCACATGAAGAACATTCTCCGCATTCTCGGTTCCTATAACCGCACCCAGGCGGTAGCCAGCCATCCTCACCGGAAGCCGAGCGATCCATCGTGACGGCGTAGAAGGCAATCTGCGCCGTCACGAGGAAGTCACATCACGGCGGCGATGCAAACACCGGCGAACTACCCTCGTCAGCCGAGGTGTCGGAGACGTCTGCTTCGACACCCTCTTCGCCGTCGAGAACAGCCGCAAGCCGCTTCATATCCAGAGCATTGCACCACTTGGCCACGACCAGAGTGGCCACACTGTTGCCGATGAAATTGGTCAGCGAGCGGGCTTCGGCCATGAAGCGGTCAATTCCGAGAATCAGCGCCAATCCGGCAACCGGGACGGCGCCACCGGAAGACAGCGTCGCCGCCAGAACAATAAATCCCCCGCCGGCAACAGCGGCTGCGCCCTTTGAGGTGAGCATCATGACGAACAGCATGGTGATCTGTTGTTGCAGGTCAAGTGGGGTGTTGGTGGCTTGAGCGATGAATACGGCCGCCATGGTCAGGTAGATCGAGGTGCCGTCGAGGTTGAACGAATAGCCGGTTGGCACGACCAGACCGACGACCGATTTTTCGACACCCGCATTCTGGAGTTTGGCGATCAGGCGCGGCAGGGCCGCTTCGCCCGTTGCGGTGCCCAGCACAATGAAAAGTTCTTCCTTGATGTATTTGAGCAACTTCAGGAGGCTGAAACCGTGGAAGGCGCTAATGCTGCCCAGCACGCCAAAAATAAAGACCAGACAGGTGAGATAGAACGAACCCATCAGGTTGGCGAGTTGAGTCAAGCTGCCGAAGCCGTACTTGCCTACGGTAAAGGACATGGCGCCAAAAGCACCGATCGGAGCCACCTTCATGATCACGCCGACGATGCCGAACAGCACCTGCGAGAGCCTCTCAACCAGGACAAAAACCGGTTTGCCGCGATCACCGAGGGCGTGCAGGGAAAAGCCGAAGAGTATCGAGAAGAAAAGGACCTGCAGCATGTCGCCCCTGGCGAAGGCGTCAACCACGCTGCTCGGGATGATATTCATCAGGAAGTCGGCGGTCGACAGCATCTTCCCCGGCCCGGCGTATGCGGCAATGCCCTTGGTATCCAGGGTGGCAACATCGACATTCATGCCGACACCGGGGCCCCAGACGTTGAC
>JANNNT010000169.1:0-11410 GCA_031398685.1 Rhodocyclaceae bacterium
ACACGCTTCTGATATCAATGAACCTTATAAAAGCAGTTAACCACAGCGAGCACGGCGGGCACGGCGGGCACGGCGAAAAGACCAAGACTTGCCATGATTCGATGAATTACGTGATGGGTGAAGATGAAAAAAGACAAGACCAAGGTTTTTCGCCGTGCCCGCCGTGTCCGCCGTGGTTGAACCGAGGTTTCTGAATGAACAATCTTCCCCCACGACTGCTTCAGCAACTGCACGAGCAGTATCCAACGCTTCCCGATGCGCAGCAGCGGGTCGTTGACCTGATTGCGCAGGACCCGCAAGCCGCCGTGAGTGCGACCGTCGAGCAACTTGCCCATCGCGCCGGCGTGTCGATGCCGACCATCGTTCGCACCTGCCGCGTATTTGGTTTCGCCAGCGTGCGCGAGTTCATGGTGACCCTGGCGCAGGACATCGCGCTCGGCGGCTCCTATCTGCATCGCAGCGTAACGCCCGAAGACGAGCCCGCCGAAATTGTCAGCAAGATCGTGCGCTCGGCAACCGCCTCGATGTCCGCGCTGGAGCGACAGCTCGATGTGTCCGCGCTGGAGCGGGCGGCGGCGGCCATTGCCGCCGCCGAGCGGGTTGATTGCTACTCTTCCGGCGCAACATCCACGTTCATTGCCAGCGATCTGCAGGCGCGCCTGTTCCGGCTTGGGGTTCATTCCAATGCCTATTACGATGCGCATCAGCAGCTCATCTCGGCCTGCACTCTGGGTAAGACCGGCGTGGCCATCGCGGTTTCGCACGTCGGGCGCATGCCCATGCTGCTCGAGGCGACACGCTTTGCCCGCTCGCAGGGCGCCACGGTTATCGCGCTGACGCAGCACAATACACCGCTCGCCAACGACGCCGATATTGTGCTGAGCACCTCGGTGCCTGAAGACGCGGTCATGAGGGTCGGTACCGAGGCCTATATCGCGCACCTGCTGGCCATCGAAATTTTGACCGTATTGGTCGGCAAACGCCTGGGACCACGGGCCGCAGAACGCCTGCGCCTATTCCGCAGCGTGCTGGAGGAGCACGGCATCGATAGCGAGTCGCACGTGGCGATGACCATGTCCTGGTCCAGGGCCGAGCGGGAACAGGAGTGAAGCGACGATGAGTACAACGACCTTGCTGCAGAATGGATTGGTCGTCGACGGCTCGGGGCTGCCCGGCTACCACGCCGACGTGCTGATCGACGGTGAGCGCATCGTGCACATCGGAACGATTGCCGCTGAAGCGGCCAGGGAAGTCATTGACTGCACCGGGCTGGTTATCGCTCCCGGATTCATCGACGTGCACACGCATGATGACGCGATCGTGCTCGATGCGCCGCAAATGCGCCCGAAGATTTCGCAAGGGATTACCACGGTTATCGTCGGCAACTGCGGTATTTCGCTGGCGCCGCTGGTCACCGGCACGCCGATCGAGCCGCTCGGATTGCTGGGCTCGGACAATTTCCGCTTTGCCAGCCTGGCCGGGTATGCCGATGCGGTGAATGCCGCGCAGCCGGCGGTCAATGTGGCGGCGCTTATCGGTCACACCAGCCTGCGGGCGGCCGTCATGACGCAGCTCGAACGCCCCGCCAATGCGGCGGAGCGTGAAGCAATGGCGAGCGCCTTGCGGCAGGCCATGGAGGATGGCGCGCTCGGCTTGTCGTCCGGCGTGTTCTACGAATCGGCTTTTGCCGCCGATGAACAGGAACTGGCCGAGATCGCTGCCGTCGCGGCACAGGCCGGTGGCGTGTACGCCACGCATATTCGTGACGAGCTGGACGGCATCGTCGCCGCGATGGAAGAAGCGGCGCGCACCGCGCGCCGCGCCGCTCTGCCGCTGGTGCTGTCGCACCACAAGTGCGCGGGCCCGGCGAACTGGGGGCGGACGCATGAGACTCTGGCGCTGATGGACCGTCTGGCGACACGCCAAGCCATCGGGCTCGACGTCTATCCCTACACGGCCGGTTCGACCGTGCTGCGCGAGGATCTCGTCGACGGCCTGATCGACATCATCATTACCGGCTCCGAACCCCACCCCGAAATGGCCGGGCGCTTCCTGGCGGACATTGCGCAGCAGTGGCGCATCAGCCAGCGCGAAGCCTGCTTGCGTCTGCAACCGGGCGGCGCCTGTTATTTCCAGATGCACGAAGACGATGTCCAGCGTGTGCTGGCCCATCCCCGCACCATGATCGGTTCGGACGGGCTGCCGCACGACGCGCGCCCGCACCCGAGGTTATGGGGAACCTTCCCGCGCGTGTTGGGCCACTATTGCCGCGACGTCGGCCTGCTGCGCCTGGAAAGCGCGGTGTTCAAGATGACCGGGTTGTCCGCCGCGCAGTTCGGACTGGACGGGCGGGGCTTGATTGCCCCCGGCAATTTCGCCGACATCGTCGTTTTCGATGCGGAGAAAATCCGGGATCGCGCAACCTATGCCAATCCCGATCTGATCAGCGAAGGGGTGAGGAAGGTTTTCGTGAACGGCAGCCTGAGTTACACGGAACACTCCGAGGGAGCGCATTCGAGAAACGGTCGATTCCTTCGCCGCGGCGCGCGTGCTTCCGGCTGAACGGCCAACGACGAAAAATCAGGATCTGCCGATGCTCGAGAGAAAAATGTATAGCGCCGCAATTTTCGATATGGACGGGCTTCTGCTCGACTCCGAGCGTTGCCTCATGAACGCCTGGCTGAGCGCCTCGCTCGAGTACGGTATCCCGCTTTCTGAGCAGGACTTTCTGTACACCGTGGGCCGAAATGCCAAGGAATCGTACGAGAAGCTGCTCCAGGTGCTTGGCAGCGAAAACGACTACCGCGCAGTGCAGCGCCTGGTATTCGATACGTTGGGCCCGGAGTCGGAACGCGTGTTTCCGTTGAAGCCTGGCGTCATCGAGCTGCTGAACCTGTTGTCCGACCGACGCATTCCCTGTGCCGTTGCATCGTCGACCCACAACGAAGAAATCCGCAGGCGCCTGACCGCGGTTGGCGTGCTGCACTTTTTTTCCGCAGTCGCGGGAAGCGATGAGGTGGCGCGCGGCAAACCGGACCCCGCCGTTTACGAACTCGCGGCGCGGCGGATCAACGCCGAACCGTCCTTCTGCCTGGCCTTTGAGGACAGTGAAAACGGTGCAACAGCCGCGCTTCGCGCCGGGATGGCTGTAGTGCTTGTTCCCGACATCAAGGCGCCGCAGATCGCCGGCGCCCTGGTGATACTGCCGTCACTTTCCGCCGTTATTCCGTATCTGGACGGCTGGTTTTTCTAACGTTCGAGTGCCTGACCGATGGCGTTTCCGTGCACCCTGGATGGCCTCTGTGGAGCCCGCAGTCATCAGTGAAGAATGAAAAATCCCCCGTATGGTGGTAGCTTCAATCAACCGAATGTCTACGTCGTCGATCAGAATCCAGATTATGGATAAACACAAGAACACTGCAATAGCCCACAACCGGCCGTTCAATCGGTGTTATCGGTATTCTTTAGCTGAACGGCGGCAGCGCAACGACTCCGGCCATTCGCACCTAAAATGCCAATGAGTGCAGCCGGCCACAATCAGCCTTTGGGTCCGCCGAAGGCGAATGCCGGTTTCATAGACGGTCAACGGACATTCACGTTCTTCGGACAAAAACGAAAAACGGACAACTATTCCATCGATGGTAGCCCGTTGTTTCAACACAAAATGTCGATATAAAAAAACTTGGCGGGGTAGTTCTGCGTAATTTCTTAGTGATACTTGCCCGTTACGGCTATAGTGGCAATCCATACTCTGGATGCATACCCTAATGCCCACGTTCCCGACCCCTCCGGATGATACCGAACGCGTGCAATTGCTGCATGCGCTTGACCTGCTTGATACACTCGCCGAACCTGCTTTTGACCGTATTACTAGCCTGGTTGCACAAATACTCCACGTGCCCATAGCGCTGGTTTCACTGGTCGATGCAAATCGGCAGTGGTTCAAATCGAGAGTCGGTCTGGAGGCCACAGAAACACCGCGTGAATTTGCCTTCTGCGCACACACCATTATGCAAAGCGGGCCGATGATCGTCACCGATGCCACGCAAGATGCTCGTTTTGCTAATAATCCGCTTGTTACGGGGGACCCAAGCATCCGCTTTTATGCCGGAGTGCCCATCAGGTCGTCCGGTGGGTTAGCGCTGGGTACGTTGTGTGCTATCGATTCAAACCCCCGCACCCTGAGTACGGATGAAGTGAGCATTCTAATTAACCTTGCCGGCTTGATCAGCAAGGAAGTGCAATTGCGTGAGACGGTCTTGCTCACGCGCAGTCAGATGGATCGTTCAGAGTTGGCCATTCAGGCGGTTGAGGCCCGTTTTCATGCGGCATTCGAACGTGCCGGCGTCGGCATCGCGCTAGTCGCGCCCGACGGAGGATGGATCAACGTCAATGACGCGCTTTGCCAGATCGTTGGCTACAGCCGGGAAGAGCTGGTACGACTGACGTTTCAAGAGATTACCCATCCCGAAGATCTCGATACTGATTTGAACCTGCTGAAGCAACTGGTGAGCAACGAAATTGACCGCTACCAGCTCGAAAAACGCTTTATCTGCAAGGATGGAAATTTCGTTTGGATTAATTTGATTGTGACCAAACAAATGAGCCTTCGGGGAGAGCTTGAGTACTTTGTCTCCATCATCAAGGACATCCAGAGCCGCAAAGAGGCGGAAGAATCGCTGGCGGTATTGCGTCGCGATCTGGAAGATCGGGTTTCCGCCCGAACACTGGATTTGCGGGCCGCCAATGAGATGCTCTCTTCTGCAATGGGGCAACAAGTGCGTTCCGAGCAGGCGTTGCGTAAACGCGAGGCGGAATTGAGCATGGTGATCGAGAATGCCAACGATGCGTATGTGTGTACTGATCAAAATGGTGTTATTACCCAATGGAACCAACAGGCCGAGCAGACTTTCGGCTGGACAGCGCAAGAAGCCATTGGACGCCTGCTTGATGAAACTGTCATTCCACCTCAGATGCGCGATGCGCATCGTGCCGGGATGAAACGTTATCTAAGCTCTGGCCAGCACACGATCCTAAACCAGCGGCTTGAACTTCCCGCCATGCGGCGCGATGGAACGACGCTCCCCACTGAAGTTCGGATTCGTGCTCTGAGCCTGGATGGACAAATCATTTTTAGTGCATTCCTGCATGATATTACCGAACGCAAGCAGGCTGAGGCCCTGCGTGAACGGGAAGCGCTTCACGATGCGCTGACCGGGCTTCCCAATCGGCGGGCTCTTTTCGAACTGATTCCCCAGGCCATCACACGTGCCAAACGTAATCGTGTGGCCATGGCGCTGCTGTTTCTCGACCTCGATGGTTTCAAGACAATTAACGATACCCAAGGGCACGAAGCTGGCGATGCCGTGTTACGTGAAATTGCCTCGCGCCTCAGTGAAGGTATCCGGAAAACAGACACTGTTGTTCGTTTGGGGGGCGATGAGTTCACCGTGGTGTTGGAAGGCTTGATGGGGGGGCAGGCGAATGCTCTGGCCTTAGCAGAGAAACTCCTTGCAATGATTCAGGTGCCGATACCGCTTGGGCAAAACTCTGCCAAAGTCAGTGCCAGTATCGGCATAACGCTTCACCTACCTGACGCGGAAAGTACGCCAGATCAACTGGTGCATTTGGCCGATAGTGCAATGTACGAAGCAAAACGTATGGGAAAAGCGAGAATATGTGTTCAATAGACGACGTTGGCTCCTTTACTCAGTAGTCAGGAATAAAGACGACAGTTTTTGTGCCGCACGAAGCGTGCCCTCTCGCAAAGGGTTTTCACAAACAAATTGTGCGCCGCAGCAAGCCGACCTCGCGTCAATCATGGAATCCGGATTTCCCGGACTTCCAGAATGAGCGACAATATGTCGTCAACTGCCTGGACCGCGCCGCGACCATGAAACATGTTCTCTTTGTGTGCAGTCAGAATCGCCTGCGCAGCCCAACCGCCGAGCAAGTATTCGCGGACTATCCCGGAATCGAGTGCTCTTCGGCTGGCACGAACCACGATGCGGACAACCCGCTAACCCCCGAGCTGATTGAGTGGGCCGAGATCATCTTCGTCATGGAGAAGGTTCACCGGAAGAAACTTGCGTCCAGATTCAGACGGCAGCTCGCCAACAAGCGAGTCATCATGCTCGACATTCCAGACGAATACGACTACATGGACCCAGGCCTCGTGCGGCTGCTGAGAGCTAAAGTGTCGCCCTTCCTGCCCGTTGCCCATGCACCTCACACGTGATCGACGCCGAAGCAACATCATCAATGACGCCGGCCCCGGTAGCCACCGGATCGCCGGTTCAGTCAGTTAAAACGTCGGAACGTTAGAGCGTTAGAACACGCTGCGTACCAGCCCGCCTTCGGCCCTGATGCATGAACCGTTGATGACGGCGGCGCGGGCGCTGCAGACGAAGGTCACGATGTCGCCGATCTCTTTCGGATTGATCAGGCGGGAGATGAGTGAGCTTGGGCGATTCTCGGCCATGAACTTGTGTTCTGCGTCGGCCGGGGAGACGCCGGGGAAGACGTTCTGAATGAATTTTTCGACGCTCTCCGTTCGGGTCGGTCCGGGCAGTACCGCGTTTACCGTCACCTGCGTGCCCTTGGTCAATTCGGCCAGCGCGCGCGAAATGCCCAGCTGCATGGTCTTGGTGGCGCTGTAGTGCGCCATTTCGGGTGCCGGGCTAACTCCCGATTCGCTTGAAATGAACACGATACGTCCGTGGTCGCGCTGCAGCATGCCGCTCAGATAGTGGCGGGCGAGGCGAACGCCGCTCATGACGTTGACCTCGAAAAGCTTTTGCCATGCGTCGTCGGTTTCGTCAAAAAAACCGACGGCTTCGTAAATGCCCAAGTTGTTAACCAGGATGTCGACGTTGGGTAATTGCCGAATGGTTTCGGCACAGCCGGCGGCTGTCCCGTTATCGGCGGCCAGGGGAATCAACTTCGCATCGGGCAGGCTGGCGCGTATTTCGGCGATGGCTTTCTCGACACTGGCCGGTGTGCGGCCGTTGATTACCACGGTTGCGCCTTCGGTGGCCAGCGAACGGGCAATTTCCTGACCAATGCCGCCGGAGGCGGCGGTGACCAGAGCGACTTTGTCTTCCAGATCAAGTTTCATTGGGTGGGGTATTCCTTGGTTGGGTTTTGTGGGCCGGCGTCCGGCAGATTTGAATGACGTGCTCAGGGTTGCCCAACGTACAGGACGATCTTGCCGACGCTACGCCCCGTTTCGCTGAGTGCGTGCGCTTTGACCACGTCCCGGAGAGCGAATTCAGCGCCGATAACGGGGCGAACCTTGCCCGTATCAACCAGCGCCGCCAGTTCATCGAGGATCCGCACATTGGGTTCGATGAACACAAACGCGCTTCGAACGCCAAGGGATCTGGCTTTCTCTTCGGACGGCGGACTGACGATGGAAACGAGCATGCCACCCGGTTTGAGTACCGACCAGGAGGATTCCTGAACCTCGCCGCCGAGGGTATCGAACACGACATCGACCTTGCCAACGACGTCTGCGAACCGCTGTGTCTGGTAGTCAATCACCTGATCGGCGCCCAACGATTCCACGAAGGCGCGGTTTTTTCCAGACGTAGTGGCGATGACCTTCGCCCCGGATGACTTGGCCAACTGAATCGCGAGCGAACCCACGCCGCCGGAACCGGCATGAATCAGCACCGTTTGCCCGGCCTTGAGTTGTGCTGCGGTGAACAGCGCCTCCCAGGCGGCGATGCCGGCCAACGGCAGGGAAGCCGCCTCGACATGCGATATGGTTTTTGGCTTGCGGGCGATTTCATCTTCCCGGATCGCCACGTAGTCGGCGTAGGTGCCGTTGCGTTTGATATCCGGGCGCGAGTAGACGGCGTCTCCGACCTTGAAGCGGGTCACTTCGGCACCCACGGATTCAACGATGCCCGAGACATCCCAGCCCAGGGTCAGCGGCAGCGGGTACGGAATCATCTGTTTGAGATAGCCTTCCCTGATTTTCCAGTCCACCGGATTGACTGACGTGGCGACGACGCGAACCAGCACCTCGTTCGATGAGATCTCTGGCATGGGCGCGTCTTCATACGCCAATACCTCGCCATGACCATAGTTGTGAATTCTTACGGCTTTCATGTACTTCTCCTTTGGTGCTTTCACCGTCGAGGTCAACGATGACGTTTCTGGTGCTGTAGTGTCTCGCCTTTACTTGTGCAGATAAAGCGGGTTATATAGCAAACACTATTGACTAAAAATCAACAAACAACAAAATGAAAACCAGTACCGAGGAATTGGCGGCGTTTGTTGCGGTGGTGGATTGCGGTTCCATTACCGCAGCGGCCGAACAATTGGCGCAAACTACGTCGGGCATCAGTCGTGCGCTGGCCCGGCTGGAGAAGAAGCTGGAAACCACGCTGCTCAATCGAACCACGCGTCGCCTGGAGCTTACCGAAGAGGGTGCGTTGTTTTTGACGCATACGCGGCGGATCATCGCGTCGATTGACGAGGCCGAGGAGAGTCTGATCATCCGCCATCAGCGCCCGTCCGGCCGGCTGAGGGTTGATGCGGCATCGCCTTTCATGCTGCACGTTATCGTGCCGATCATCGGCCGCTTTCGCGAAAATTTTCCGGCCATTGACCTGGAGTTGACCAGCAACGACCAGTTTATTGATTTGCTTGAACGTCGCACCGACGTCGCCATCCGCATCGGGACGCTGCAGGATTCCACGCTACACGCACGGGCGCTGGGGCAGACGCGCCTGCGCATTCTCGCGGCGCCGGCCTATCTAAAGCGCTGCGGCATGCCAGAATCCCCCGACACTTTGCAGCACCACACCCTGCTAGGATTTATCGCGCCGAGCACGCTGAATACCTGGCCGCTCGTCCATTCCGGCGGAACGGGCCGGGCGGTAACACCCACCCTGACGGCTTCAAGCGGAGAAACCCTGCGCCAGATGGCCTTGCACGGCGTGGGTATCGTGTGCCTCGCCGATTTCATGACGCGCGAGGACAGAGCGGAAGGGCGACTGATCGAGGTGCTGCCGGAACACACTCCGCCAACCTTTCAGCCGATTCATGCGGTCTATTACCAGAACACCCAGATCTCGGCCCGCATCCGTTGTCTGCTCGATTTCTTGAGCGAAGTCTTGCCGGGAAAGCTTTAGCGAGATCGGGAAAACCAGACGTTTCGCCCGCTCACGGCATCAGTACAGCCGCTGTTTAAGCCAGGCAAAAGCCGCACGCTGCATTTCCAGATCAAATTTGTGTGGGCCGGGATAAAACTGTCCGACGTAGTTCTCTGGCTGGCCTGCGCCAGCATAATGTGCCGCCAGCTTTGCGTCGGCCGCCCGCATCCCGGCAACAGTGAACAAATGATCGTCAAGATCGTAGTGCACCAGCAGTGGCGTCGGCGCGCGGCACGCCGCCAGATCGGGCCAGTCGCCATAACGGGCCCAACCCGGGGGAAACAGCATCCACGTGTGCGACAGGTTGTGATCGAGCAAACCTTCATAGGTGGTCATCAAGCCGATTATGGCCGCGGCGGCGATCCGATCATGGGTCGCGTTCAACAGCGCCGCGCGATTGCCGCCACCCGACAGGCCGATACATCCCACTCGATCGGCGATGACGTCCGCTCGCGACATCAGGTAGTTCAGGGCGATCCGATCTTCGTAGCACACGACCCCGGCGAGGTTCGAGCCAAGCACGTTGCAATATTTGGCCACGCGGTGTTCGTGATGTGCGGCAACCGTGTTGTAGTGTTCGATGCTTGGCGGTGTGTCCGTGAACTGCGAGGGTTCCGGTGCGTGATCGCCAACCGACGCGATCATCGTATCCAGCGGATATCGTCGGCTGCCCCACAAAAAACAGTCGTGCACCATGACGACGAACCCTTCGCGCGCCAACGCCGCGACGTAGGATCGACCGCCATATTCGAGTGCCCGCAGCGCGTTTAATCCCGGTGAAACACCCAGCGGGCCGTCGGCGATTTTTTCCTTGCCGTAAAACTTGTAGTCGCTGTGATCGTGCAGCGCGACGATCCCGGGGAGTGGCCCAGTGGTCTGTGCCGGCTTGATCACGTAGGCATGAGTCCGTGGCCCGAAGCCCACCGACCAGGAAATCTCTTCGCCGATCAGGTCGTCGTTCCGCCACCGCTGCTCGACACGTACGTCCAGCGGATTCTCTTCGGCATGGCAAAACCCCAGCACCTCACGTACGCGCGCCTGGGTGGCAGGGCCCGGCGGCGCCGCGGGAAACAAGGGTTGCTGACGGTTGGCGGCGGCAACCCAGTCGCTAAATACGCCAAGATGTTGATAGTGTGTTGTCATCCTGAACCCGAGGACTAATCGACCATCACGCCAATCCTGCCTTTCGTGACCGAATCAGCGACCCAAGGCGACTGAAATGAACAGGGTGCAGACGTCGCCACGGCGATCAGTCGATCGCTTCCGCGTCCTTGCGCATCGACGCGATGTCCTCCACGTCAAGAACGACATCGCCGCCCTTCGCGTTTTCCTCGATCTGGTCGAGCTTACGGGCGCCGCACAGGGCGTTGACGTTCTTGCCGTTGCCCTGGGCCGTCGTCCAGCCAATCACCAGTTGCGTCATCGAGCAGTCGTACTTGCTGCACAGTGGCGCCCATTTTTCCCCGAGAGCAGCAATCTTTGGAAGGTTCTCGGGCTGGAACCACTTGATCCTGCTCTTGGCCAGGGTGATGTCCACCTTGGTGTCGACCTTGATTTTCCCGGTCAACGTGCCGCGCTCCAGTGGCGAATAGGCCTGGAAGCTGACCCCGTGCTGGTCGCACAGGTCGAAGAACTTGCCCTCGGCAACCCGGTCGAGCAGGCTGTATTTTTCCTGGATGAGATCCAGCTGTCCCGCAGTCGCGTATTCGATGAATTGTTCGGGAGTGAGGTTGGAAGCGCCGATCGCGCGTATCTTGCCCTGTTTCTTCAGGTCCATCAGGAAGCCCATCGTGTCCGCGATCGGACAGGGGAATTCGGGGAGTTCCTGCCAGTGCACGAT
The DNA here is from genome assembly GCA_031398685.1 of Rhodocyclaceae bacterium. Lineage (GTDB taxonomy): Bacteria > Pseudomonadota > Gammaproteobacteria > Burkholderiales > Rhodocyclaceae > Propionivibrio. The sequence continues at coordinate 11,005 of JANNNT010000169.1, forward strand.
GTAGATGTCGATGTAGTCGGTCTTGAGCCGGCGCAGACTCATTTCGAGCTCCTCGGCCAGGCGCGCCGGCCGGGAGTTGCGCACGATGCGCACGCCGTCGCGCTCCATCAGGAGTGCGCCTTCCTTGATGTCCCAGCGGATGCCGCACTTGGTCGACAGCACGTAATCGCTACGACGGCCAACGAGCGCCCTGCTCACGACGTCTTCGCTGTGCCCCAGGCCATACGCGGGTGCCGTGTCCAGAAGGGTGACGCCGAGTTCCCGCGCGCGGTGAATCGTCCGTATCGATTCCGCATCGTCGCTCGGCCCCCACATGCTGTCGCCGCCAATGGCCCAGGCCCCGATCCCGACGACCGACGCTTCGATTCCCGATTTTCCGATCTTCATGTTTCGCATACGTTGCTCC
>JANNNT010000203.1:0-6930 GCA_031398685.1 Rhodocyclaceae bacterium
TCTGAGCGCCGGTGAGGCTTTCGGTTTTAGTACTGGACATGAACATCTCCTTTCAAGAGCTACTGCTATAGGCGGTTTGGCTGGACGGAAGTTCAAAAAAGAAAACCCCCGCCCGGTTTGCACCGGCGGGGGTTTTGGAATCTGCTGTCGTTTTTTACACTTCGACTTATTTTCTTCCGGCCCTCGGCGGTGCATGGGGTACTACCCGTACTACGTCTACTACACGTACTACAGGCAGTGCACCGACCTTAATGACGAACGCCGACGTAAGCATCGCCAGCGCGATGAGCAATTCGTAGGCATGGGCGTCAAGAAAAGGCATGGTCGTAAAGTCGAAAGTAAAAACCGGAAAAGTGATTAGAAACGAGTATAAGAAAAAAAACAACCCTTTGTTGATCATGGTTTGCAGTTAATCGTACTGATCGGCCTAAAAACCCAACTGGCTAGCAAGGCGACAAGCACAAGCTTCTTCAAGGCAATTGCCTTGAAGGCCAATGTTTATGCGGCGCGGGCGGGGTTTTGCAGTGCGGCAGATCAATAGATTGCCTTCACGGAATCAAGGGCCACGCGATTTCATCACTGCGCTTGACGCCCGCAGTCATGGCACGACACAACACTATGAACTCACGCATTCCGGCGGTCTGAAATTTCCGGTTGTGCCAGAGAAACTGGAAGTTGCGGAGCAGATCGAGTTCCGGTGTTTCAATGGCCACCAGACTGCCGCGCCGAAAAGCCTCGCGCAGCGCCAGCCTTGAGATGCAGCCAATGCCGAGGCCGAACTCCACCGCTCGCTTGATGGCTTCGGTATGTTCCAGTTCCAGCCGCACCTTCAACTCGTAGCGGTGATGGCGCAGTGCCTGATCGAGTGTCTCACGCGTTCCTGAACCCGGTTCGCGAACGATCCAGTGCTCGGACGAAAGCTCGGTCAGCGTTGCCGAACCTTTAGCGGCCAAGGGGTGTGTCGGCGCACAGAAGACCACCAGTTCATCTTCTACCCAGGGTTCGACCACCAGATCAGGGTGCCGGCAACTCCCTTCGATCAAACCCAGATCGAGTTCGTAACGCGCCACCTGATCGATGATCGTTGCCGTGTTATGCACCTGCAACTGAGCCGAACTCTCGGGATGCCGCTTGAGATAATCGGCGACGATCAGCGTTGCCAGATAGTTGCCAATGGTCAGCGTTGCACCAATACGCAGCTTGCCGAAACCGGCACGGCCTTTGAGCACGGTTTCGATGGCGTCGGCACGCTCGATCAACTCGACCGCTTGCGGCAATAACGATTGCCCAAGCTCATTGAGACGCAGCGCCTTGCCGACACGATCGAAAAGCTTCGTATCGTAAAGCCGCTCCAACTCGCCAAGTGCAGTACTGGTCGCCGACTGCGACAGTGATAGAGCTTCTGCGGCGCGCGAAACGCTTTCCTGACGCGCTACGGCAACGAATACCGACATCTGACGCAAGGTGAACTTCATATCTACTCCATAGATATTTATTATCTAAACAATCTGTTTTACGGATATGTTAGCGCGTAATAGTATCCAATACATCTTAAACCGTCGCCAAAGATGACTATGAGCACTCTCTCAACCCAGCACGTCCTTTCCGTTCATCACTGGAACGACAGCCTGTTCAGTTTCCGCACCACGCGTGACACTGGGCTGCGTTTTATCAACGGCCAGTTTGTGATGCTCGGACTTGAACAGGAAGGTCGCCCGCTGACGCGCGCCTATAGCATCGCCAGTGCCAACCACGACGAATTTCTGGAATTTTTCAGCATCAAGGTACCAAATGGCCCGCTGACCTCGAAATTACAACACCTGTCGGTCGGCGACAAAGTCGTTGTCAGCCGCAAACCCACCGGCACGCTGGTTCTGCGCGACCTGAAACCGGGAAAAACACTTTATATGCTGGCGACCGGTACCGGCCTCGCGCCCTTTCTGAGCCTGCTTCAGGACCCGGAAAGCTACGAGCGCTTCGAGAAAGTGGTGCTCGTCCATGGCGTGCGCACGGTGAGCGAACTGGCTTATCACGACTTCATTACCCAAGAACTGCCGAATCACGACTATTTCGCCGATATGGTGCGCGGCAAGCTGATCTACTACCCCACCGTTACCCGTGAGCCGTACCCGAATCAGGGGCGGATCACACACCTGATCGAAAGCGGCAAACTGTTTGCCGACATCGGCTTGCCCGCGTTCGATCCGGCACACGACCGCGTCATGATCTGCGGCAGCCCACACATGATCAAGGATTGCTGCGCACTGCTCGACCAGCGCGGATTCAAAATCTCGCCGCACATCGGCGCGACGGGCGACTACGTTATTGAGCGCGCTTTCGTCGAGAAATAACGCACTAGAATAGTAACTCCTGACGGGGGTCATGCTTGGCAGCAGGCATGACCCCCGTTTTTACTCCAGGGCCACCCTAGCGTAATGAGCAGAGTCATCGAAGTCCTCATCCCGAAATACCCCGAATGCTGGACGTCCTGCGGCAACTGCGGCAGCGGCGAGGTTCTCGTCGATGACGTATTGGTGCTGCCAGGCGACAGAGTCGAGCGCGATGACACCCTGATCGTGCTTGAAACGGGCAAGGTTGCTCTCGAGATTCCCGCGCCGCATTCCGGAGTAGTGGTCGAACTGTTTGTTGCGCCGGGAGACACGGTCGTTGAACGTCAGGTCTACCTGACGCTTGAAATTCTCCAGGACTGATGCAGAGCGGTACAATTGGGCATTACCTCGACCGGAGTGCCTCATGAGCCGCATCAGCAATGTTTCTCTTGTTCTGACCGTCATCGGCGATGATCGCCCGGGTCTTGTTGAACAGCTTGCGACCGCCATCAGCCTGCATCAGGGCAACTGGCTGGAGTCATCGATGTCGCACCTGTCCGGAAAATTCGCCGGGATCGTGTGCGTCAGCATCGCCGAAGCGCAACTTGACACCCTCAAAGCCGCACTGGCCGGATTGCCCGGCCTGCGCATCACGTCCGAGGTTTCCGAAGCCTCAATCGCCACTGAAACCAACGTAGGAAACAGACGGCTGAAACTCTCGCTGGTTGGCCACGACCGAATCGGCATTGTGCGCGAGGTCTCCCAAGTGCTCGCCAGACACTCAATCAACGTTGAAGATCTCAGCACGCACACGGCCAGTGCACCGATGTCAGCCGATATCCTTTTCCATGCCACGGCAGAATTGACCGCCTCGCCAACGCTTGATGCCCGAGCGCTCACCAGTGATCTTGAAAACCTGTCAAACGACCTGATGGTCGATATCACACTGGACGAAACAATCCGCACCTAATAAATTGGTGCAGCGTTCATTGGTCATTACGGCGCGCTGAGCGCAATCCATGAACCCAGTCCTTCTGCTCAGCGGCCTAGGTATCTGAGGGGGAGCAACCGGATGTGCCAGCAAGACCGGACGTAAGGGCGTATTCCGCCGCTGGATCGTGTGCCTCGCCCAAACCGGGCACACTCGGGTAAACTCAAGCTTTTCGGCCGTGGATTTGCGCCGGCCCGTTCTCCGTTTATTCCAATTTTCCCCAACCAAGAAACCAGAATTCCATCATGGCTCAATACGTATTCACGATGAACCGCGTGGGCAAGATCGTCCCGCCCAAGCGCCAGATCATCAAAGACATTTCCCTTTCCTTCTTCCCCGGCGCCAAGATCGGCCTGCTCGGCCTCAATGGTTCGGGAAAATCAACCGTACTGCGCATCATGGCCGGTGTCGACCCGGACATCATCGGCGAAGCCACGCCGATGCCCGGCCTGCACATCGGCTATCTGCCGCAGGAACCGCAGCTTGACCCGGAATTGTCCGTTCGCCAGGAAGTCGAATCCGGCATGGGTGAAGTCATGCAGGCGCAGGAGAAGCTCGAAGCCGTCTACGCTGCCTATGCGGACGAAGACGCCGATTTCGACAAGCTGGCCGAAGAACAGGCACGGCTGGAGGCGATTATCGCCGCCGCCGGTTCCGACCTCGCCAGCCAGCTCGAACTGGCTGCCGACGCGTTGCGCCTGCCGCCGTGGGACGCTCCCATCAGGAACCTGTCGGGTGGCGAGAAACGCCGCGTGGCCCTGTGCAAACTGCTGCTCTCCAAACCGGACATGCTCCTGCTTGACGAGCCAACCAACCACCTTGACGCCGAATCGGTTGAATGGCTCGAACAATTCCTCGTCCGTTTCCCCGGCACCGTGGTCGCCGTCACCCATGACCGTTACTTCCTCGATAACGCCGCCGAGTGGATTCTTGAACTCGACCGCGGCGAAGGTATCCCGTGGAAAGGCAACTATTCAAGCTGGCTGGAACAGAAGCAAGCCCGCCTGGAAACCGAATCCAAACAGGAATCCGGCCGCATCAAGACGATGAAGCAGGAACTGGAATGGGTACGACAGAATCCCAAGGCGCGGCAAGCCAAGAGCAAGGCGCGTCTGGCCCGCTTCGAAGAGCTTTCCAGCGTTGAATATCAGAAGCGCAACGAAACGCAGGAAATCTTTATCCCGGTCGGCGAGCGCCTGGGCGGTAAAGTCATCGAATTCAGGAATGTCAGCAAGGCCTTCGGCGACCGCCTGTTGATGGACAAGCTTTCATTCAACGTCCCGCCCGGTGCCATCGTTGGCATCATCGGCCCGAACGGTGCCGGCAAATCAACGCTCTTCCGCATGCTTACCGGCCAGGAAAAGCCGGATTCGGGCGAAGTCGAAATCGGCACCACTGTCCAACTCGCCTACGTCGACCAAAGTCGCGACTGCCTGGACGGCACCAAAACCGTATTCGAGGAAATCTCGGGCGGCGCCGATCTCCTCACCGTCGGCAAATACGAAACGCCGTCACGCGCCTATATCGGCCGTTTCAATTTCAAGGGTTCGGATCAGCAGAAGTTCGTCGGCCAGCTTTCAGGCGGCGAACGCGGGCGCTTGCACATGGCAAAAACACTGATCGCCGGTGGCAACGTCCTGCTGCTCGATGAACCCTCAAACGATCTGGACGTGGAAACCTTGCGCGCACTGGAAGATGCCCTGCTCGAATTCGGCGGTAGCGTCATGGTCATTTCCCACGACCGCTGGTTCCTCGATCGCATCTGCACCCATATCCTTGCCTGCGAAGGCGATTCACAGTGGAGTTTCTTCAACGGCAACTACCACGAGTACGAACAGGACAAGATTCGCCGGCTGGGCGAAGAAGGTGCAAAGCCGAAGCGGATTCGCTACAAGCCGATCACGCGTTGACGGTTTCAAGGTGCCGCAATGAAAAAGACCCGCAATTTCAACTTTGCGGGTCTTCTTTTTATTCCCTGAAAACCGGAAGTACGCCGGAAATCAGTGGATTCTTTCAGTTCTCCCGCACGCACCGCACGAGAAAACCATTTTTGATCAGTGATCTGACCTGAGGCTGGCCGCGAAAGCGACTTTCATGCTCTCCGGAAACTGGAACTGGGTAAAAGCGCGATGAATTTCGGCCTCATTCACGCCAGCGCTATGATCCTCAAAACGGATACCGAGCGAGCGGCCGTTGGACGCCAGGGTTGAGAAGGCAAAATGCCAGCGCTGCACTTCGGCAAGGCGCTCACGCAACTCACGCTCATTGCTGATCGCTACGCCGGCTTGTTTCAAGGAATCCAGGAACTCATCAAAGGATTCGGTACTCAGACTACCCATGTTCACTCCGTTCGTTACGGTGGATCTCCACCATGTGCCGTATAACGCGCCTCCCGGCTAGCGGTTGACAAAAGCAATAGGGAAGTTGGATAAGCTTCATCCGGCACCCAGCGATTAAAACATGCGGCTTTTTATCAAAAACTTATACTGGCGCCCCTTGCCTACGACCACCCCATGACCAACCACCGCAACAGTCTTGAGCTACTTTCTCCGGCCAAAAATGTCGACTTCGGCATCGAAGCCGTCATCCACGGCGCTGATGCCGTGTACATCGGTGGCCCGGCATTTGGTGCCCGCGCCAATGCCGGAAACCCGGTGGCCGATATTGAACGGCTGGCCAATTTTGCTCATCGCTACAACGCTCGCGTTCTGGTTGCCCTCAATACCATTCTCAAGGATGAAGAACTGGAAGAAGCACGGCGCCTTGTCTGGCAAGTCTACGAGGCCGGTGCCGACGCGTTGATCGTTCAGGATATGGGGCTGCTTGAACTCGATCTGCCGCCGATTCAACTGCACGCCAGCACGCAAACCGACATCCGGACGCTGGAAAAAGCCCGGTTTCTCGAAGACGTCGGTTTTGCGCAGATGGTTCTGGCACGCGAGCTATCGCTTGAACGGATTCGCAGGATTGCCGAGAACACCACGACAACACTTGAGTTTTTTGTGCATGGCTCGCTTTGCGTGAGCTATAGCGGCCTGTGCAACATCAGCCACGCCCAGACCGGGCGCAGCGCGAACCGGGGCGATTGCTCCCAGGCCTGCCGGCTACCCTACTCGCTGACCGACCAGGAAGGCCTGATCATTGCTGAAGACAAGCACCTGCTGTCAATGAAGGACAACGATCAGAGCGACAATCTGCGTGCGCTGATCGACGCCGGCATCAGCTCCTTCAAGATCGAAGGGCGGCTGAAGGATCTTTCCTACGTCAAGAACATCACGGCGCACTACCGCCAGCAACTCGATGAAATTATGGAAGAGCTTCCGGGCTATCGGCGCAGTTCATCTGGCCGAAGCACCTTCCTTTTTACCCCGCAGCCGGAGAAAACATTCAATCGCGGTTCGACCGATTACTTCGTACAAGAACGCAAGACCGATATCGGCGCCTTCGAGACCCCAAAATTTGTTGGCGAAAAAATTGGCGAGGTCATCAGGCTCGGCCGCATCAGTTTTGACGTTAGCAGTAAAGCACCGCTGCACAACGGTGACGGAATCACCTACTACAACGCCGCTCACGAACTCGCCGGCATGCGCATCAATCTTGCCGAACCGG
>JANNNT010000245.1:0-7406 GCA_031398685.1 Rhodocyclaceae bacterium
AGACGAATTGGCCACCGAATTCGGCGTTTCCAAGATCACCATCCGGCGTGATCTGGATGCGCTGGCTGGCGACAAATATCTGGAGCGTACGCGTGGCGGTGCGGTTTCGGTTTCCGGGTTGAGACTTGAAGAGTTTTTTGAGGACAAGGATCATTCAGCCAAGCGGGAAAAGAGCCTCATCGGCCGCTATGTCGCTTCGCTGGTTTCAGAGAATGAAACGGTATTCGTCAATGCCGGCTCGACGACACTGGAAGTCATTCGCCACCTTCTGGGCAAGAAAGTACGGGTGGTAACCAACAATGCGGCGTGCCTTTCGCTGGAAATTGACTCGCAGCAGGAACTGATCCTGCTTGGCGGCGACTACCGTATCCACTCGAAATCCCTGGTTGGCGACCTGACCATCGCCGGTCTGAACAGCATTTTTTCCAGCGTTACTGTGCTCGGCATCAATGGTGTGAGCATCACGAAAGGATGCACCAGCGCAGTTCATCAGGAAACCAGCGTCAATAAGGCGATGATCGATAATTCGAGCGGCAAGGTGATCGTTGTCGCTGATCATACCAAGATGAACTGCGTGTCCAGTTTCCTCACCTGCCCCCTGAGCAAGATCGACATGATCGTTACCGACTGGCTGACGCCGATGGCGTTCTGCGAGGAGTTGGAAGAACTCGGGCTATGCGTAATTCGCGTCCCCGACGAACAATAATGCGAGGAGTCTGAGAGGCCCGTCGATAGGCGATCTCCGCCGCAATGGCGGACTCGCACTTCAAGAGCACTGTCGATATCGATACGCTGATTGAGAGCCTGTTCGAAGGATCTTCCGTTGACCAGTCGCAAATGGCTGCTGAATTCGCCTCCGACAACCAACACGGCTTACGTTCCTGTTTTTCGTCATGACTGCATCATCCCTTGCCCAACCAGATACCCATCAAGAAAAACCTCCAGGCTAGTTTGCTGCGCAACCTTTTGTTTTATCCCAAGTTCTTCCACTACGAGTCTAAACATCTGCGCACGGAGGTCCTGTGTACTCTTCTTCATTTGGTAGTAATCGCCCAGGAGTCCGGCAATTTCGTAGTTGGTCATGTGCATCTCATTTCATAGCGCAGAGTAATTCCATTTCCAAACCGTCCGCGACTTTGTCGACTTCGCCGTGCCGTGCTACAGCACTGTCTGCGGCTCGTCTTCGCGTCACAAACGATTTAGAAATGGAATAAACCCCTTTTCGGGGAATGCTGTTTGATCAACACACGGACTTCGACCTACGACACCATGTTTTCCATGCGCGCCAGAAACTTAACATTGCGTATTGTCCTGTTGTGTTTCTCGAAACCCTTTTCTGCCATCAGCGCGATTTGCTACAACCTGCGCAGTCATGTCGAGTTGGTCATGCAACGCTACGAATGACAGATCCGGGCATGCCGATGTCTGCCAGAACCTCGAAAATGACGAAGAACGAGGTCACTTTAGCTAATTACTGAACTATTCAACTACGCCCGCATCTTGCAAGGACTGGTAGTTTAGTTTCAGAATGCGCCATTCTAAATACAAACAACGTGCATAATGATCGTTACGATCACATTAAACGGACCTGAGACTTGCCACCGCACAAAAACAGCTACCACCACACGCCCTCTTTGTTCCTACTATTTTCAATGCATTGCGCTGTCCTTATGTGGGTAAGCATGTACAAGAACTTCTTGCGCACAGGGACAATTTATATATAGAATCACTCGATTAACGATCATATTGATCGTTTTACCTTTCTTATTGACACCTTCCCGAGGAAGAAATGATGGCAAAAGCAACATGGATAACAGGCCTTATCGCAGCATTAGTCATGGCGACAGGATCCGTTCAAGCGCAGACCAAGTACAAGATCGGTTATCTGCCCAGCACGATGGGGCAGGCGCTGACCCAGGCGTGGGGGCTTGGCGCCATGAGGGCGCTCAAAGGCCACACGCAGGTGACGCTTCAACCGCTTGATGCCCAGATGAATGCCGAAACCCAGGTCACGATGATGGACGCCCTCATCAACCAGGGTTACAACGCCATCATCCTGCAGCCGATTGATGCCGCTGCGCTGACCGCCAGTGTCAAGAAGGCTGAAGACAAGGGAATTCACGTCATCACCCTGAATACCGACACTACGCTCCCGCACGCGGCCTGCGTGACGATGGACGACGAAGGTGCTGGCTACCTGGTCGGCGAGACCATCGGCAAGTCGATTGGCGGCAAGGGCAACGTCGCCATCATCCAGTCGCCTCCAGGAGCGCAGGCCGGTGTTGCGCGTGAAAAAGGCTTCCGTGCAGCGATGGGTTCGCTGTACCCCAGCATCAAGATTGTTGGCGCCCAGAATGGCGGATGGAACAAGGACAAGGCGTTTGAAATCATGAACAGCTTCCTCCAGACCAACAAGGAACTGAACGCCGTTTTTGCCGTGAATGACAACATGGCCGAAGGCGCCATGGTCGCTGCCGACGCGGCCGGTCGGCTAGCGCAGGTGAAGATCTGGGGTTTCAACGGCCAGAAGACCACGCTGGCCCTGATCGAGCGAGGCAAGATCACCGGCACGGCTTACACCAACGCCTACAATCAGGGCGCAACCGCCGCCAAGTATGCGCTGGATCTGCTGACCGGCGCCAAGAAGAAGGGCGCTCAGACCGAGATCGTCAGGGTTCCGCCCTTTGCTGCAATGAAGGATACGGTTGCCCAGATCAATACTGAAGACCGCTGGTAAACCCGCCAGTAGGCGTGACGGGGCGTTCGTATAAGAACGGAAATTCAGGGTGTCCATTTCGCCAAACCCATGATGCACCGGTCAGCCAAAGCTTCAACTCGAACCAATAAATGTGCTTAATTGACGCAGTTGATAGACTGGTTGTTGATTAAGGCTCATAACGAACCAAGCAGGAGGGATAGATGTCAATTGCCCGCAGGATTCTCTACCAGGATTCGCGCGACACGGCCGAGCTCAGTGCCGGGGTCATCCTCAGCACCGTCGACTGCATCAAGCGCATCTCAAAACCGGTAGGCGAAGCCGCCACGCGCATCAAGGCCCGGCGCACCGATTGCGATGCAATATCCTCGATGGCCCGAATCATCCGCGAGTACGGCAAGGCCGGGAGGCGCGTCGATTGGCGATTTCCGTGTGGTATTGCCTTGGGAACCGCATGGTTATTGGCTCACACGGCATATACGTTAAAGATGACCGTATGTATTGGTCCGCAGGCCGCAGGTCGAAATTTATGACCTGCGCCTGATATCTGCCTCAGTCAGTTCTGACCGTAATACGCACCGGGACCGTGTTTGCGGTTGAAGTGCTTTTCCAGCAGATGTTGCGGCATGGGCGGCAGACCGGGAGCGAGTTGCATGGTTAGCATTGCCATGCGCGCGGTCAGTTCAAGCACCGCGGCGTTGTGCACCGCGGCGTCCGCATCCTTACCCCAGGCGAACGGGCCGTGGTTGGCGACCAGAACGGCAGACATCCGGCTTGGGTCAATACTCCCTTCGCGGAAGCGTTCGACAATGGCCAGGCCGGTTTCGGCTTCGTATTGCCCGGCGGTCTGTCGTTCCGTGAGAATGGGTGTACAGGGAATCTCGCCGAAGAAGTAGTCGGCGTGTGTCGTTCCCAGAGCCGGAATCCCCCGGCAAGCCTGCGCCCAGACCGTGGCCCAAGTCGAATGCGTATGCACGATTCCACCGATCGACGGGAAATGGCGATAAAGCTCGATGTGGGTCGGCAGATCCGATGACGGCCTGAGTTTCCCTTCAATAACCCGGCCTTCGGCATCCACCACCACCATGTCGGATTCCTTCATGGTTTCGTAGGGCACTCCGCTCGGCTTGATGACGATAGCCCCCGTTTCCGGATCCTTGCCACTGACGTTGCCCCAGGTAAAGTCGACCAGACCCAGCTTCGGCAATTCGAGATTAGCCTCGAAAACCTGTTTTTTCAGTGTTTCCAGCATTATGCGTAGCCTCCTTGTTTGAGCCGCTCACCCACCCAGCGACGGGCAAGGGCAATTTCCTTGATCGGGTCGGCTGCTTTCTCGGTCCACATTTCAACCAGAAAAGGGCCGGCATAGTGAAGGTCGTGCAGTGTTTTGAAGCAATGTACGAAATCAACGGTGCCTTCGCCAAAGGGTATATCACGAAACGCTCCGGGGAAATCAGGACCAATCGGCTTAGTTTCTTTCACATGGACACCCACAATGTGATGGATGCCGGCCGCAAGTTCCCTTGACAGGTCGTTGCCCCAGGCCGTCAGGTTGCCCAGATCCGGGTACACCGCGAACCACGGCGACGGGAGGCGCTCCTTGAGCAGCAGATATTTCGCAATGGAATTCTGGAACGTCGTATCCATGATTTCCAGCGCAAGCATCACCTGGTGCTGAGCGGCAAGCTCCAGCGCGCGCTCCATCCCTTCGTAATAGCGTTCCCTGGATTCGCGCGTCGCCGGTTCGTAATAGACATCGTAACCGGCAAGCTGGATGACCCGAATGCCGGTATCGCTGGCGAAACGGATGGCCTTTTTCATGAACTCGGCCGCCTGGGCCCGGATGTCTGGATTGGCACTCCCGAAGGGGATCTTGCGGTGTCCCGACAGGCACATCGAAGGCACAGGAACCCCGCATTCGCGGGAGGTACGAAAGAATTCAAGTCGCTCGCCAAGGGTCCAGTCGAGTCGCGCCATGCGTTCGGGCGTTTCATCCACCGAAAGTTCGAGAAAATCATAGCCTGAATCGCGTGCGATCCTGAATCGTTCCGCCCAGCCCAGATGCTTGGGAAGCGCTTTTTCATAAATACCAATCGGGTTTTCCATAGATCAATCATCCTCCGCGGGACGCGTAGTTTAGTTTCAGAATGTACAGATGTAAATATGAAAACGTGCAAAGTGATCGATTCTAAGATACCAAGCCGATCTCAAGGCTTTCCCTTGGAGCGAAAGCAAACTTCGCCATTACGTCCAATTTGATCAACGTAACTCCATGTATTTTAATAATTATATTTTAGTCAAATATTGCTTGCAAACGACGACAATTTGATTATAGAATAGTTCCGTAAACGATCATATTGATCGTTTTGAGCGGCTTTCTTAACAGCACTATCCTGAGGAGAAACGAGATGGCAAAAGCAAAATGGATGACAAGCCTTATCGCAGGTTTGGTCATAGCGACTGGGGCCGTTCAGGCCCAGACAGCCTACAAGATTGGTTACCTGCCAAGTACGGTCGGCCAGGCGCTTACTCAGGCCTGGAGATCCGGTGCTGAAAAAGCGCTCAAGGAGCAGCCCAATGTTACCTTCCAGGCACTCGATGCCCAGATGAAAGCCGAAACCCAAGTCACCATGATGGATGATTTCATCAACCAGGGGTACAGCGCCATCATCCTGCAACCGATCGATGCCGCCGCACTGACCGCCAGCGTCAAAAAAGCTGAAGGCAAAGGCATTCACGTCGTCACTCTCAATACCGACACCATGCTTCCGCATGCGGCAGTTGTGACCATGGACGATACGGGCGCCGGTTATCTTGTTGGCGAAATGATCGGAAAATCGATTAACGGCAAGGGTAATGTGGCCATTATCCAGTCGCCTCCCGGCGCCCAGGCAGGTGTCGAGCGTGAAAAGGGATTCCGCGCCGCGATGACCAAGCTGTACCCCAACATCAAGATCGTTGGAGCGCAGAATGCCGCGTGGAACAAGGACAAGGCGATTGAAGTCATGAACAGCTTCCTCCAGGTTAACAAGGAGCTGGACGCCGTGTTCGCTGTTAATGACAACATGGCTGAAGGGGCCATGATTGCCGCCGAAGCCGCCGGTCGCCTGTCGCAGATCAAGATCTGGGGCTTTAATGGGCAGAAGAGCACGCTGGCGCTGATCGAACAGGGCAAGATCACGGGCACCGCCTACACCAATGCGTACAACCAGGGCGCAACGGCGGCCAAATACGCCATGGATCTGCTGAAAGGCGACAAGAAAAAGGGTGCCAAGACTGAAGAAATCATCGTCCCGCCTTTCGCGGCCACGAAGGACACGGTTGCTCAAATCAAGGCTGAAGACCGTTGGTAAGACGTTACTGAATACGTGACGGGACCGATTGGTTCCGTCGCTTTGCTCGGCATATATAAAGAACTATTCGGAGGTGTCATCGTGTCGGTCAGTGCAATTCGACGACTAATTCTGATCGGGTTGCTGATATCTATCGGCGCCGCCCTTTCTGTCGCAAATCCCAGTTTCCTTACTCTAGACAACCTGATGACCCTGCTTCAGGAAGCATCCCTGACCGGGATTGTGGCCATCGGTTTTACCCTGATTCTGATTACCGCAGGCATTGACATGTCCATCGGTGCGGTGATCGCGATTACGTCGATGATCTGCGTCAATTTCATTTCCTACACCACCCTTCCAGCCTATATTTTCATTCCCATCGCCCTGACCGCGGGTTGTGCCGTCGGCTGGGTCAACGGGTTTTTCATTACACACTTCAAGCTGCCGGAGTTCATCGTCACCCTGGCCACGCGCGGCATCCTCACCGGCCTGGCGTTGATCGCCGCAGTAAAAGATGATCAGGGTTTCGTCAGGAATGTATTCATCGAAGATGAGCTGTTCCTCGCCTTCGGCGGCACGGTCGGCCCCGTCTATATTGTTATTTTTGTGTTTTTTGCGCTGGCCTTGCTGACCCAGTTTTTCCTGAAGCGCACCCGGGCCGGCAGCAGTATCTACGCTACCGGAGCCAACCCGACAGCCGCCCGGCTGACCGGCATCAATACCGATCGCACGCTGATCGGCGTGTATATGTTTTCGGGGTTCTGCGCCTCGCTGGCGTCCATTTTCCTGTGTGCCCGCATGATGACCGCCATGCCCGAGTTCGGCATTGGTTCGGAGATGGATGTCATCGCCTCCGTGGTCATCGGCGGCACGCCCTTTACCGGCGGTGTCGGCGACATCTGGGGCACGGTCATCGGAACCCTGTTCCTTGCATTGATCAAGAACGGCATCCTCAAGCTGGGACTTTCCCCGTACATCCAGCCGATTGTCATCGGCGGCATCATTGTCGTAACTGTGGTCGCGGACGTCTGGTACAAGGGGTTTGCCGAGAAAAGAGCCGCCAAGACGGCGCGCCAAAAACAGATGTTGGCCCAGGAGGGCGTATGAGCGACAACGTCAAGAACGATGCCCTGCTTGAATGCCGGGGCATCGACAAGAATTACAACGGCCCGATGGTGCTGAGCAATGTCGACTTCTCGCTCAAACGCGGAGAAATTCACGCGCTGGTCGGAGAGAACGGCGCAGGAAAATCAACCCTGATCAAGATCGTTACCGGGATCACCAATCGTAATGCGGGAACCCTGGTTTTCGAGGGCCAAAACATCCCGGCCGAGCACAGCAAGAACGCCGCTGAGCGA
>JANNNT010000297.1:0-11544 GCA_031398685.1 Rhodocyclaceae bacterium
CGGACGATCTCCAGCGGCAGACGGATTCGGTTCTCGAAGCTGCCGCCATACTCGTCGGTCCGGTCGTTGGTCAGGGGTGACATGAACGCATTCAGCAGGAAGCCGTGTGCGCAGTGCAGTTCCAACACCTCGAAGCCAGCACGCAGCGCACGGCGCGCAGCGGCGGCAAAGTCGGCTCGGACCTTGGCAATGCCTTGGGCATCAAGCGCGGTTGGCACCAGCCAGCCCTCGCTCACGGGTCGTGCACTTGGGGACACCACTTTCCATGGATGTTCGCCGCGGGCAGCGTCACTCTCGTCCAACGGACCATTGCCCTGGAAGGCGCGTTGAATGCTGGCTTTGGGGCCGGCATGGCCGATCTGAATGCCGGGGACGGCACCGTATTCCTTGGCGAAGGCCGCGATGCGGGCCAGGCCCTCGACATGGGCGTCGTCCCAGATGCCCACATCGCCATGGCTGATCCGTGCCTCGGGCGAAACGCCGGTGGCCTCGACCATCACCAGGCCGAAACCGCCCAATGCAAAGCGTCCGTAGTGAGCGATGTGGTACTCGTTCACGAGGCCGTTGCTGGCTGTGTACTGGCACATGGGGCTCAGTGCCAGACGGTTGCGCAAGGTCACTCCGCGCAACGCCAAAGGTTCAAATAACTTGCTCATGTTCCAACTTTCTTTAAGTAGATTGATTAATAGATTGATTGACGGTACTGCGGGCGAACCGGGCAATGGTCAGGACCGCCAGCACTGCCGCGGCCAAGCCAACCCAGGTCAGTACGCTCGCGGCACCTCCGCTCGCGGTTTCGCCGTTGAGGATCTGCCCCACGTCGGAGACCAGCGAGCCCAGATAGACATACAGGAAGGTGGCTGGCAACAACCCCAGCCACGTTGCCAGTACGAAGCTCCGGCCCGAAATCCGGCTGGCGCCCAATGCATAACTCAGCGGCGCGAACGGCACGATCGAAGCCAGGCGCAGCAGGAACACGATGCGAAAGCCGCCTTTTGCCACAGCCATATCAACGGCAGCCAGCCGAGGGCGCGCCTGCAAGCGCCTGCGCATCCAGGGTCGTGCCGCGGTGCGCCCGATGGCAAATGCCAAAGTTGCCGACACCACGCCGACCGGAGAGACCAGCAGGGCGCCCCACAGCGGTCCATAAAGGAACCCCGCGATGGCCGCCATCGGAGACGCCGGCACGAACATCAGCGACGCGAGCAAGAAACAAGTGGCATACAAGGCAACGCCAACGCCACCGAGTGCACGGATCGCCTCGACCCAGGCGTGCACGCCTTGCGCGAGCGCCTCGATCATTTCACCACTCCTCTCGCTCGTCGGCGCCCATCGCATCGAGCGAATTGAATGTCACGCGGTTGCATAGATCACTTCCAAATCTGATTAAATGGTTCCACTGCTCTGCCCTTAATCTGTAGTATTCACTACAGAACAACCTTATTGTATAGTAATCACTACAGATAGTGTCAAGCACTTTGATTGCAAAGGATTGATGATCATGTCGAACGTCGCATCTTCCCCATCCCCGCCACCCAGCAAAGGGCGTCCGCGCGGTTTCGACCGCGATGAGGCTTTGACCCGCGCGCTGGATGTGTTTTGGCGCCGGGGATACGAACCCGCCTCGGTGACGGAGCTCTGCATTGCGATGGGCATCAACCCACCCAGCCTTTACGCGGCCTTCGGTAACAAAGCCAAACTGTTCCTGGAGGCGGTGGATTTCTATGAGCGCACCTACTGGAGTGCCACCTGGGCGGGCCTGGAGAAGGAGCCCGACGTGTACCGCGCAATCGAGGCGTTCTTCAAGGCGGCGGCGGGCATCCTCCTGTCGCCCCAAGCGCCCTGTGGGTGCCTGGTGGTGCTGGCTGCCATCAATGTGTCATCGGATTCGACCGAGGTTTCGGATGCGATCAAGTCATTGCGTCAAGTCAGCAAGAGACTCTTCGCCCAGCGGCTCAAGCAAGGTATTAAGGA
This sequence comes from Rhodocyclaceae bacterium, assembly GCA_031398685.1. Taxonomy (GTDB): domain Bacteria; phylum Pseudomonadota; class Gammaproteobacteria; order Burkholderiales; family Rhodocyclaceae; genus Propionivibrio. The sequence continues at coordinate 1,975 of JANNNT010000297.1, forward strand.
CGGCCAGCTTCCCCAGAAGACCGACGTCAAGTCCCTCGCAGCCACGCTCAGCACCATGCTGGAAGGCATGTCCATTCAAGCGCGCGACGGACTGGTGCATGCCGAGTTGGCCCGAGTCGCGTCGCATGCCGTCAGGCTGCTACCACCACGTTTTTAGTGTCGCTGCCCGCCGGAAAACCGATACGGATAGCGTTCTCCACAGCGCTTCCAGCGCTTCAGCAGCGCTTCAGGGTCAGGTCTTGCATTAGAGCACCAGCTGAACTTCGCTTGTGGCCATGACGCGACCGTTACGTATTGAACTGGCTGGTGGTTTGTATCATGTGACCTCTCGCGGAGATCGGCGGGAGGACATCTATTTTTCCGATGAAGACCGGCCGAAATGGCTGGAACTCCTTGGTGAGGTCTGTGCACAGTTCAATTGGCGCTGCCATGCCTGGTGCCAGATGAGCAACCACTATCATATTGTCGTCGAGACACCCGAGGCCAACCTGGCGCAGGAAATCAAAGGGGCCAGGCTCACGTTAATTCGTTATGGAGAAAAGCTGGTCCACAGGGCAGTTTCTGGGTGAGATCTGAGCCTGGACCCTTTCTTTTAGGCGCGCTGGCTGGGCCCGGGCGTGCGCGACACCCGCGTCAGGCGTGCCGGCCCGACACATCGCCGGCCCGCGCCTAGGGCGCGGCGGCGAGCAGGCGCGCGATGGTCGACTCCAGCTCGGGATGCGCCGGAACCCGGATGCCGAACTCCACCCGCAGCACCCGCAGCACCGCCTCGACATCGCTGAGCTGGATGCGCTGGCTCTCCTCGCCGAGCCGGTGGTTGGCGAAGCTGCCGTTGTTCAGGGTCTTGCGCAGGCGATGCCCGGTGCGGGCTACGATCAGTTGGCCGAGGAACGGCGAGTCCGGATGGGTGGACACGTACCAGCTGCCGACCTCGTAATCGATGTCCGCCGCCACTTGCAGGTCGAACACATACATCGCCCGCCAGTTCCCGGTCACCAGCGCGCGCAAGGTGTAGGTGCCGGCGACCAGGGTGAGCCGGTAAGGCTCGTGCGGGGTGGCCTGTTCCGCTTCGCTGTCCAGCAGCAGCGGGCCGGTCGGCACCATGCCGCCAAAGCCCACATCGGTGATGTAGCGCGTACCGTCGAGGGTCACCAGCACCAGCATGTGCGTGCGGGCGGTCAGTGCATCCTCCGGCCCGCCCATCACCACTCGCCCGGTCAGCCCGCGCGCCTCGAAGCCCAGCGCCTGCAACAACAGCAGAAACAGCCGGTTGAGCTCGTAGCAATAACCGCCGCGTCCCTGACGCAGCAGCTTGTCCTGCACCGCAGGCGGGTCGACCTGCACCGGGGCGTGGAGCATCGTCGACAGCGTCTCGAACGGGAACTCGGCGGTATGCCGCTGCTGCAGCTCGCGTAAGGTCTCCAGCGTCGGCGGCGGGGCCGATGCGTAGCCCAGGCGGTCGAGGTAGGCGTCCAGATCCAGCGTGTGATGATTGCTCATCGAGCGTTTCTCCTGTGCAGGGGCGCCCGCTCGGCGCCGACCCGTGGCGATAGACCAATGACAGCCCGCAAAAGGTCCCGCGCTCGCAATGCGGCAGCGGCCCGCGCTTAGCGCTCCACTTCAATAATCATTTCTGGGGCCGAACGTAATCAAAGGGTAGAGTAGAGAACAGGCTCTCGCCTGCCCTCCCTCATCAAACCGTGCATGCGGTTCTCCCGCACACGGCTTTCCGATGTTCTTCATACCGAGGCATGCGCCGAGCGCCAGCCCGCTACCGAAGGAACCTTGTACAGCCCATAGCGCCCGTAAAGTTCTGAACTCGGGAAACGGCGCAAACCGGTTCCTCTATCCTTCACCTTGTGACGCTTCATCAAATGGGTTCGCAACCGGTCTTCCGCATGGTTTCTGACTTTGCTCATCGCCAGACTTGAGTTCCGATAGTGAAAGTAGTTCGCCCAGCCTCTCAGGCTGCGGTTCACGTTTCTCACAATGTCGCCCAAGGGTATCATTTGCCTCCTTCGCGGACGGACAGGTTCCGGCAGAGGCACAAAGAATCGATAAAGGAAAAACTATGCAACGAGTAACTTCACGAGACGGAACACGAATAGCTTATGACAAGTTAGGAAAGGGCCCTGCACTCCTACTGGTGAATGGTGCGTTGCCAAGGTAACCCCAGATGCTCAGCGTCGTACCGTTGAGGGCCAGGCCCATGATGTTAGTTCGGAAGTTTTGGCGCCAATCTTGCTGAAGTTCTTCAACTAGCCCATTTGGGCGGGCCTAACGAGGGCATGCAACGGACGCGCTTCGCACGCCGCCGATGCCGGGCGTGAGGCGCCAAAAGTGCGAAGCGGGCATCACGCCGTGACAATCGTCCATGGCAGCAGCACCACCGGAGAACGCACGATGGACAAAGACCTAGAAACCCTGTGCAGGGATGAACTGGTCGCCGAGATCAAGCGTCTGCGCGATGGCATCCGCAAGCATCGCGACTCTAGCGCTCACGAGCTTTGTTGGCATCATCCCGATCTATGGGCGCTACTGCCCGAGCCCGCTGATCCGAAGATCCTCGTACCGGAGTGGCCGCAGTTCATGCAGGGGTGTGTGCGGTATCGCCAGTCCCTCGATGACCAGACGCCTCGAGCACCGCGTACCAAGGCTGAGTTCGGTGACGATGACGCATAACCGATTGGTGTGGGTCGGCCACCATATCGGCATGAACCGGATTGATTTCGATGTGGTGGTAGTAAGCCAGCAGATAGGTTTCTGCCTGGACTAGACTGGATTTGTAGCGGCCCTCCCCCAGGCTCCCGATGCGCCGGTAGAAACGGTTACTGTATTGGACGTAGCGCCTACCGAGCGGCTGCATCAGTCGAGCCGGGGAGCCGTTTGCGGGTGGCGTCAGCAACAGATGAACATGGTTGGTCATCAGCGCGTACGCGAGAGCCTGTTCTCTACTCCACACTTCAGCATGCCTTCTTCAGCTTGTAGTCAACAGGTCTCTATATCGGAACTTGTTCGGTATTTTCATAATCCAACCGACGTAATGTTGCATGGTACGGATGCCGTAATGCGTGAAGCACGTCCGCACCTCGACCTGCTCAGGAAGCTCGGAACTGACACCGGTTCGGCGTGTGACGCCACTGAAGGCATTTTTGGCTCCATTAAATTTGAACGACCCCACGATTGAATTCAGTCCGGCACAAGAAACTGATGTGATATCGAGCCCGAAGCCCCATTGACGCTTTGTCTCCCGTCATGACGAGTAGGGCGTCAAAGGGGTGCCACGCTTAACGTTGTGCAGTCAAGGAGATCACGTGATTCCTCTCAATGAGCTGTTTTTGTTCGCTGGCGCCGCCCTGCTGATGGTGTTGACGCCGGGTCCAAATATGATTTACTTGATTTCGCGCTCCATCAGTCAGGGGCGTAAAGCTGGAGTCATATCTCTGTTTGGTGTAGTTGCTGGCTTTCTTGTCCACATGTTTGCGGCTGCCGTTGGTTTGACGGCACTGTTCCTTGCGGTACCTGTTGCCTACGAAGTCCTTAAGTGGGCAGGCGCGCTGTACTTGCTCTGGTTGGCATGGCAAGCCGTCAGACCTGGTGCTCGATCGCCGTTCGAAGCCAAAGACCTCCCGATTGATTCAACATCGAAACTCTTTTTGATGGGCTTTCTTACAAATGTGCTCAACCCAAAAATTGCGGTGTTCTATCTCGCCATCTTCCCGCAATTCATTTCTTCGCAGCATGGCTCCGTCTTTTTTCAGAGCATCATGCTTGGCCTGACACAAATTACGGTAAGTTTCTCGGTCAATCTGCTTATAGCGCTCTCAGCGTCTGGCATTGCGTCTTGGTTTTCGCGCAACCCGACATGGCTCGCAATTCAGCGCTACTTCATGGGCTTTGTACTGGCCGCGTTAGCCGTTCGCCTCACACTTGAACAACGGCGAAATGCCTAAGCCGGCGCTCCGGCCCGCCCCACACCACCCGTCCGCGTGGTTGACCGCGAAAGTCGGTTGTGGAAAAGGCTGGGGCGCAGCAGCAATTGTCCCTTGAAATGTGAGCCTGGCCCTTTCCATTCCTTCCACACCGTCACAGCAGAAAGGAGATCAGAGTGGCCATCTATTTTTCCGGGCAAAGACTAGTTAAGGAGTTCTCACAGCTCTCTCCCAATGGCAGGGAACGCCTGGATTGGCGAGTCGTAGAGCATTGGCGGGACATCGACGAAGGCACGGCGACTCGTTGCGGAGTCGAAGGGACCTGTTCGGTGGAGGTCGCGAGCGGAATCACCGAAAAGGCTATGTCGACGTTGAAGGAAGTTGCTGGTGGCACCCTCGGACTGAAAGATGTCTGGTCGCTGAAGTACGACGTTGAACAGGTCATAGGCCGCGAGGTCAACTGGGAAGTCTCAACCAAGTCAACGAAGACCTTTCGAATTCAACCGCCAAAGTGCGGTCGTTCCGCTCTGACCGTGTATCAACTCTTCCGCACTTACGAAATCACGACCTATCGCAAGAAGTTGATCTCGTTCAGTGCGGACAAGTGGTTGCGATTGTCAACACGCACAATCGATGAGCGCACTAACAACCATGACGCAATTCCAGACGTACTGGAATCGGATCCACGCTGCAATTGCAAAGACTCACCTCCAGAGCCCACATTCGATGGGCTTCTGGCACTAGATCTGGGCGGCATCAGTCTTCGTGTGCCATACAGGATCACTCAAACCGGGCTAGAAGTGCAGATTGACCGCCGTCTTGTCGCGTTTCCAGGCTCAGATCTACCGGCGCTGATGCGCGGCCTCGAAAATGGACTTGACATCGAACTTGAATCTGCCTACGTCCCCGAGCCTTTGCTATTTCTTGGGAAAATTGGCGACGGGGTTCTGACCGGGCGCATGGCAAGGTTTGTCGACACGACCGATGTTGTTGCACCGTTCACCTCCAGGACCGAGGATCAGATTGCCTCGGCTCGTGTTGTAGTCGGGGCAACGATGAGTGAAAACTACACGTCAGGTCGCGCCGACTGAATCAATCAAAGGGTCCGTGCTCCCTCTCGTCATTTCCATGGTTTATGGATAAAAAGGTCTGGTTCACCTGGCAGCTGCAGCGTCAAATTCGAGCCTGGCCCCTCTTTTCTCCCCTTTCTTTACCCACGGAGACGCCTATGACATCACGAACAGCTTCTTGCTCCTGCGGCCAGCTGAGCATCGAAGTACACGGTGAGCCGCTTGGCGTCGGCGTCTGTCACTGCCTGGCCTGCCAACGTAGAACGGGCAGTGTCTTTGCAGCGCTGGCGGCATTCGCCGCGCCATACACGGTTTCTGGCGTCGCAACTGAGTACGTTCGAACCGGCGATCAAGGATCAACGTTCCGGTTCAGGTTCTGTCCACTGTGTGGGTCAACGGTCTTCCACACCGAGGAAGGCGACACCCTGTCGGTCGCCGTTGCCGTGGGCGCTTTCGCAGATCCCGACTTTCCCCCGCCCGGGGACTCTGTCTATGACTGCCGCCGGCATCCATGGGTACAGCTTCCGCCCGGAATCCAGGTGTACGAAAAGGACCCGAACTAGCCCTGAACACACGGCTCGTCGCGCAGCGCCGAACGGGTTGCCTGACCGCCAACATTCACCGCTTGAGGTAATACCGATGAAACTCGCAGTCGTTCCTCTCACGCCCGATCGCTGGCCCGACCTCGAAGCGGTCTTCAATGCTAAGGGATGCTCGGTCGCCCGTGGCTGCTGGTGCATGGCGTATCGTCTCAGCGGCAAACTCGAACCGCTGCCATCTGGAATAACCCGCGCCCAGGCCAATCGCGCCGCACTCAAAGCACTCGTAGACGCCGGCAATCCGCCCGGCCTCATCGGCTATCACGGCACGGAGCCGGTCGGCTGGATCTCCATCGGCCCGCGCGAGGAATACGCCAGGCTCAAGCGCTCGCCCGTCATGAAAGCGGTCGATGAACAACCCGTCTGGTCAGTCGTCTGCTTTGTTGTGCCGGCCGAGCATCGCGGCCAAGGTATTGCGCGAGCGCTCCTCAAGGAAGCCGTTGCCTACGCCAAGGAGCAAGGCGCCACGCTGGTCGAGGCCTACCCCGTAGACAAACCTGGGCGTTCCAAAGACGACTACATGTGGTTCGGGGCCAAGACCATGTACGACAAAGCCGGCTTCCAGGAAGTGGCGCGCCGCAAGCCGCAAAGGCCAATCGTCCGCCTCAAGCCGGCGTGAATTGTGAGCCTGGCCTCCTTCCCTTCCCTTTCCTTCTTTCCTTTCTTTTCACCTACTGGATGGTGTGAGTTTTATTGCCATTGCCAGAGAGAAATCGGTAATATGGTCAGGCCGGAGAAATGAGAAGAAGCGGCCTGAGTCAGTTATGAGTGCTTCACTTCACCTACCCCCATTAAACTCTTTAAAGGAACGTCATCATGTTAAGAAAGATTCTTATCATCGCCTCCCTTTGCTCGCTGGTCGGGATCGCCCCGGCTGCCTACGCCAAGGATGAAGTTGCTGCCGTAACCGCTGCCGCTGAAAAGCTGCGTGTACAGATGGTTGAACCTGACAAGGCCAAACTCAGTGCACTGGTTGCTGAAGAACTGAGTTATGGCCACTCGGCCGGCAAGGTCGACACCAAGGCCAGCTTCGTAGACGATCTGATGACCGGCGTTTCGGATTTCCTGTCCATCACGATTACTGACCAGACCATAAGTGTTGTTGGTGACACTGCCATCATTCGCCACACCCTGACTGGTGACTCCCATGACAAGGGCAAGGATCCAGGTAAGGTCAATATCAAGATTCTGCAAGTATGGAAGGAGCTTGGTGGCCAATGGAAACTGCTTGCTCGCCAAGCGGTTCGTATTCAATAAAACCGCTATTGCCGCGTAGTTGATACGCAAAGCCTCTCGTTTTATTCGAGGGGCTTTACTTTTTTATAAGGTGATGATCTCCTGAGTTCGTCAGTTAGCACCGAAAAACACGGTTGTTTGAGTGTGAGCCCTCGTAACCATGCGGGTTTCGGAGCAGGAGCCGCGCAACGCCGGTGAATTTAAACGCGTTAGGCGCCGTAAAAAAGATTGGAGGTAGGCGTGAAGAAGTCAGAACTCCTCGCGATCTTGCGTTCCCATCGCTGGGCTATCGAAGCAACCAGTTCGCTGTCCGGTGAGCCACAAGCAGCAATCATCGGCTTCGCCGTTACCGAGCAACTCGAGCTCGTATTCGATACCTTGTCTTCAAGCCGCAAAGCGGCCAACCTGCGTACCAATCCGAGAATCGCCTTCGTCGTCGGCGGCTGGAACGATACAGAGCCGAAAACGCTTCAATACGAAGGCCGCGCAGACTTTCCAGAAGGCGCAGAACTCGACCGAATCAAGGAAGTGTACTTCTCGGCATTCCCAGATGGTCCAACGCGCCTGTCGTGGCCGGGAATCACCTACGTTCGAGTCAAGCCGCTTTGGGTGCGCTACAGCGATTTCACAACGGAGCCGCCGCTCATCTCGGAGCAAAACTTTGTCAATCAGGAGCACAGCGGTGACAGCGCCTGACGAATAAGATTGGGTCGTGCGAAGCATTAGGCCCCAAGTTCGAGGTCAAGAGGCGCGTCCTGTCCCATTACAGCAGAAATTTGGTCATTCTTCCGGAGGTACTTGCAATGGCAACAGTGCGCGAAGGTAACAAAGGAGTCTTGATCGTCGTCGACGTGCAGGTTGGCGTGATGGGCGAGGCGTGGGATGCCGCTCGGATCATCAAGAACGTGTCGCGCGCTGTCGAGCGGGCCCGCGCTCAGGGCGTACCCGTGATATGGGTGCAGCACGCGGACGAGGATTTGGTCTACGGAAGCCCGGAGTGGCACTGGGTACCCGAATTGGCGCCTGCGGAGGGCGAGCCGGTGCTGCATAAGCAATTCAACTCGTCGTTCGAGCAGACGGCGCTTGAAGAGGAACTCGCCAGGCTCGGCGCGACCCACATCGCGCTGGCCGGAGCTGCAACCAACTGGTGTATTCGTGCCACGGCGTATGGCGCACTGGAACGTGGCTACGACCTGACTCTGATCAAGGACGCGCACACGACCGGGACTATGGAGCTCGACAACGGAGTGACCATTGAGGCTGCAAACGTCATCCACGAGCTCAACATCGCGATGACCTGGCTGAGCTACCCTGGCCGCACGAACGGCACCGCCACGGCCGAGGAGGTGGACTTTGCCAGCGCCGGCGGCGCGCGCTAGTCAACGTGTCACGAGTAGTCCGGTTATGCCAATGACTCCCTCGACTACCGGGAGGGAGAATGAGCGCGCCGAAGCCCGCTCCGGCGCTAAGCCCGCTCCCTTTGCTGCGCGGTAAAATCGCGCGATACTTGATGGGTGTCTCCAAAAACGCACCGACCGCACCAAATTTTTAAAAATGAGATGAGTCAAATGAGACTGCTTCTTCGCTACATGCCACAACTTTTTTTCACGGGCGTTGCACTTGTAACACTGTTTGCCTTGATTCCAGGCACCGCTGTCCCGGCGGCTGTTCAATTCTGGGACAAGGCACAGCACTCAATCGCTTTTGCAGCACTTGCCATCACAGGAAGTTTGGCGTTCCCGCACAAGGTAAGAACGGTTTGCATCGGCTTGCTAACTCACGGGGCGGTCATCGAAATCGTGCAGGCCGCACTTACGGCAACTCGCTTTGGCGACGTTGAGGACTGGTTGGCCGATGGAATAGGTGTTCTGGTTGGCGTCAGCGTGTATCTTTTTGTATCGCCCAAACTCGCAGGCAAGTTGCAGAACTGACTTGATGCCCAGAAATTCAGTCGACTGGGACGTCTGACGACCCTGCGCTCAAACGTTTGGCAGCGAGAAAGCTGGACGGTGTCCATCGACGGCGTCTCTCCCCGGATATAAAACTGTCCACAAACAGAGTAGCCAACCGTCGGTTCCAAGTCAGCTCGTTGCGGCACTTTGGGCGTCCCGTGCAGTCGTACACCAGCCCGTTCATAAACAGGAGAACACGATGACCGTTCATCTTGATCACCTTATGGTGCCGTCCCGCAACAAAGTGGCGTCGGCAAAGCGGCTGGCCGAACTGCTTGGGGTGCCGTGGTCAAAAACGGGCGTCGGGCCGTTCGTCGCGGTCTACCTGAACGATGGATTGACGATCGACTTTGATGAATGGACCGACCCCATTCCGCTGATTCACTATTGTTTTCGGGTCGATCAGGACAGCTTCGATACCATCCTTGCGCGCATCAAGGCGGCTGAAATACCGTACCGCAGCAGCGTTCATGGCCCGGTCGACTACTGCATCGACACGCAGCACGGGGGCAGCATTGTTTACTGGAACGAGCCGGACGGTCATCAATGGGAGTTGCTGACGGTCAGCTACGCTCGTCAGGCGTTGTAGATTGGAGCGTGCGACGGTGCCGCTTAGCCCTTCTTTGCAGCGGAGTGCTTTCGGCCGCCACTGAACTCAAACTCTGAGCACACTGGGAGAGAACCATGAAACAGATCCTCGTTTATTCAGATTCGTTGTCGTGGGGCATCATTCCGACCACTCGGAAGCGCCTGGTATTTGAACAGCGCTGGCCCGGCGTGG
>JANNNT010000387.1:0-3180 GCA_031398685.1 Rhodocyclaceae bacterium
ACCGACGAGATGACCCCGAACTCGCCGCCTCCATCGCGGTATCGCCAGCGCCTGGCGACCTCGCCACTGTAGTTGGGATCGACCAGGCCGAGCGGATACTGGTGATTGATCACGTCCAGAATTTCCTGCGCCGTCACCACGTCGTCCATGCGCCAGCCGTTGGTCGTGCCGACATCCATGAATTCGATGAAGCGCACGATAACGCCTGTATTCCGGAAGCGCTCGATCAGTGGAATGATTTCATGTTCATTTACCCCGCGCTTGACCACCGTATTGACCTTGACCGGCATCAGACCGACGGCCTGCGCCGCTGCAATGCCGTCAAGCACGGTGGCTACGGACGCCGCCGAATCGCTCATGCGCTGGAAGGTCTCCTCGCTCAGCCCGTCGAGGCTGACGGTCAGACGCGACAGCCCGGCATCCTTCATCGTCTGCGCCTTCTTGGCGAGCAGTACGCCATTGGTCGTCATGGCGATTTCAGCGGGTTGGCCATCTGTACCGTGCAGCCTTGCCAGTTTTTCAATCAGGCGTTCCACGCCATGCCGCATCAGTGGTTCGCCCCCGCTCAGGCGGATCTTCCGCACGCCCAAATGCAAAAACAGCCGAGCGACCCGCTCGATTTCCTCAAAATTGAGCAACTCGGCGTGCGGCAGGAACACGAAATCCTTACCGAACACCTCGCGTGGCATGCAGTAGGTGCAGCGCAAATTGCAGCGGTCAGTGACCGAGATGCGTAGGTCGCGCAAAGGGCGATGCAAGGCGTCGGTGGTGATGGGCTGCGTTTTGCTGTCTGTGGTCACTTTGAGGTCTCGCTTACACCTAGGCTTGTGTCAGTGAAGTTGAGCACACATCATCAACTCAACCACCCTTGCGGGCGGGGGTCTAAAGCCGCTAGCCTTACATTCATCAAATAAGGACTGCTCAAACCTCAATCCGGGCAATTCAATTGTTGCTTCCAAGTTTTGAAACCGGTGGTTGCGGCAATCTGGACACCAGCGAAGTCTATTTGATCCGTAGTTGTCGAAACGGGCGCTGGCGCTTTTACTGTTAACAAATCACACTATTTAAGGCAGACCGTGCTGGCAAAAGAGAAGCTGTTGACCCGTGATTTCACTGCAGGTCATAGACACAGTAATTTCGGATCACGGAACAATCTTTGACCTTACTTATCACGAACAATACTGACGAACAGCACGGTCAAGTCAACCAGTTCGCGATAGAAACAAGTTTGTGCCCCCGACTGAACAGCCGCGTGAAAATCGTCGATCCAGCGTCCGAGATGCTGTTCAAGCACGTTCCATCGCAAGGCGGCGGCGTTGTCCAGATCTTGCTGGTCCTGATTGCGGATCGCCGCCGCCATCCTGAACAGCACGGTGTAGAGGAACTCCAGTTCGACGGCAATGTGATCGGGCAAATCGCGGAATTCGGCGTCGACCGCGAAACCTCCGTCCTCAAACAGGTTAAGCAAGGCTTGCGTGGCGTCGACGGGTGATTCGCTCTCCTTGTTTAGCCACGCCGATTCGTAGGGGAGCGCCAGAGTTCCAACCGGCCCGAGGAAAAGGTGCGCGTAGTCGACCAGCAGATTCTGGCTCGACTCGGACTCGAACGCCGCTTTGAGCTGCCGGGCTTTGGCGACCATTGGCGGATCGATGCGAAGCGTTGCGTCGATGATTGAATCGAAGAGCCGCTCCTCGGTGAATTCTGGACCGGGCTCGTAATAACAAGCCGCCAGAAGGCGGCACAGATCGGCCAGTGCTGCAGCCCTGTCGAATTCCAAACTTGACATGGTTCCCCCAAAAACAAAAAAGGGGCGAGGAACACTCGCCCCAACCAGATGATTATGGCTTAAGACCTTACACTGTACTTGCCGACGTAGTAGACGTTGGGTCGGGTGCCCCCTTCGGGCTTCAGAACGAAAGTCTTCTTGGCTGACAGGATTTTCGCGACCGGTGAATTGCTGTCGTCCAGATCGCCAAAAACCCGTGCCTGCGACGGACAGGCTTCGACGCAGGCCGGTTGCAGACCGTTCAGCGTGCGATGCGCGCAGAACGTGCATTTCTCGATCACCCGTGGTTTGCGCAGCGGACCGACGTCCTTTGACTCGAACACATTCATCGCCGGAACCGGCACGCCGGCCTTCTGTGCTGTCTCGGCGCCCGAGGCTGTGACACCGGCAATCATCGGGGTCGCATCCACCCACTGCGGTTGAAGCGGCTTGTAGCGTCCGTTGTAGCTGATCACGCTGTACGTCTCGCCATCGAGACTCGTCGCATCCAGTTCCTCATGACTGTAAGGACAGGCGGTCTGGCACTCGCGACATCCGATGCACAAGGAGGGGTCGTGCATGGTGATACCCTCGGGCGTCTTGTACATCGCCTTTTTCGGTTTGACCGGGCAAACCTCGACGCAGGCGGCCTCCGAACAATGGTTGCACAGCACCGGCATGACCCAGTGTGTCGTGTTCGGGAACGTGCCTTCCGTCTTCATGATGAAGTCCGCCCAGTTGAAACTCTGACCGTCTTCCGTATCACGATCACGCGTCGTATTTTCCGCCTTGCACGCAAAAGCACAGGCGCCGCAACCCACGCAACGCTGCAGGTCGATGACCATTCCAAATCTCATATCAATCTCCTTCAGCCAGTGAATCAGGCAGTAACCTTCTGGATGCGAACGCCCGTGAAACCGCCATTGCGTGCTGTTGCCCCGCTCAGGCGGTCGTAGTCGTCGACCAGAATTTCGTTGTTGTTGCCGCCGTGTGGCGCCTTGCCATAGTCCGCCGCCGCCACACGTCCATACGCCCAGTGGCCTTGACCGTAACACTTGGCCACCGTGCCGGGACGAACACCTTCCCATAGCTTTAGTTGCACGACGATGGAACCGGCCATTGACGTAACCTTCACCGTGTCGCCGGTTTTGAGCCCTAGCTTGGCACCGTCAAGCGGGTTCATCTTGATCACATCGCCATACGACACATCGCCCGGGTCGACCTTCTTGAACTCCTGGTACCAGGGCAGGTTGGCTGAGCGCCCTTCGCGGTTGAGGCGGGATTTGTAGTCGATGAAGGCGAACGGATACTCGGCCTCGCTGCCGTGCCGCTTCGGCGGCTCGTAGTGCGGGACGAAAGCCAGCTCGCCGCGCGCCACGTAGCCGGACACCGTCATGATGTCGTCGACGCTCGTC
>JANNNT010000390.1:0-1641 GCA_031398685.1 Rhodocyclaceae bacterium
GCTGGCGGAAGGCCTGCCCAAGGTATCGAAGGACGGCTTGACCCATACCATCACCCTGCGCAAGGGCGTGAAGTTCCACAACGGGCGCGAAATGGTTGCCGACGACGTGGTGGCCTCCCTGCAGCGCTGGATGGAAGTCTCTCCACGCGGCAAATCGGTGGGCAAGGAGGTGGCGTCCATCGAAGCAAAAGGGCCGAATACGGTCGAGCTCAAGCTGAAGACGCTGTACGCGCCGCTGCTTGCGCAACTGGCGCTGCCTACCGGCATGGCCGCCATCCTGGCCAAGGAGAGCATCGCGCCGCAACTCAAGGATTTCATCGGTACCGGCCCATACAAGCTGAAGGAGCGCCGGCCCGACCAGTACACCCTGCTCACGCGTTTCGAGGACTATTCGTCGCGCAAGGAAGCAGCGTCCGGTTATGGCGGCAAACGCGAGGCGATCATCGAGGAACTGCGCTTCGTGCCGGTGCCCAGCGCCAATACCCGGGTTGAAGGCGTTCTCTCGGGGCAGTTCGACTATGCCGACCAGTTGCCGGTCGAGTCGATCAATCGCATGGAAAAGGCGGGAGCGTCGGTGGTGCCGATCATGACCCAGTCCTTCGGCTTCCCATACCTGGTGCTGAATACCAAGGAGGGCGTACTGGCGTCGCAACCGCTGCGGCAGGCCGTGCAGGCGGCATTCGGTCCGGGCGAGATGATGGCGGCCGCGTTCGGCGACACACGCTTCTTTACCGTTGAATCCAACCACTTCCCGCAAGGAACGCCGTTCTACTCGCAGGTCGGTGCCGACAAATACAACCGACGCGATGCGGCCGTGGCCAAGGAGATGGCGGTAAAAGCCGGCTACACCGGGCAGCCGGTGCGCATCATGGCCAGCCGCCAGTACGAGTTCCACTACAACATGGCGCTGGTGATGGCCGAGGAACTCAAGCGCGCCGGCATGAAAGTCGATCTGCAGATTGTCGACTGGGCCACGCTGGTGCAGCGGCGCAACGATCCGAAGCTGTGGGATATCTACATCACGCATTCCGGCCAATTCCCCGAGCCGATGCTTTCGCCCCCGCAATTGAGCGACGGTGCGCCGGGCTGGTGGAACACGCCGGCCAAGCAAGCGGCACTCTCCGCGTTCAACCAGGAGATGGATCCGGTCAAGCGCGGTGCGCTGTGGGGCAAGGTGCAGCAAGTCGTGTATGACGAAGTGCCCTATGTCAACGTCGGCAAGTTCAATAGCCTCTCCGCCCGCGCCCAGCGCCTGCAAGGCTACACGCCGTCCGGATGGCCGTTCTTCTGGAATACCTCGGTCGCCGCCAAGTAAATCCAACCTCGGCCGGGCATGGCGCTTCGCCTAAGCGCCTTGCCGGTTGATCCTGCGGACGCAACCCACATGCTTCGTTTCATTCTTGGCCGCCTGGGCGGCACGCTGGCGGTGCTGGTGCTGGTCGCTGTCATGGTTTTTGCCCTGACGCGACTGGCCTCCGGCGACCCGATCGCGGTCCTGCTCGGCGATCAGGCCACGGTCGAGGATATCGCCCAGGCCCGCGTGCAGTATGGCCTGGACAAACCCGTGCTGACCCAGTTCGGCTACTGGATCAAGGAAGTCGTGCAGGGGAATCTCGGCAACTCGATCTTTCTGCAACGCCC
>JANNNT010000454.1:0-15818 GCA_031398685.1 Rhodocyclaceae bacterium
TCGCGTTACCGCGCCCTACTACCGACCGGACGCTTCGCGCAGTCGCGAGACAGGCGGCGTCGGGCTGGGCCTATCCATTGTCAAGGACATCGCGCTCATGCACGGCGGCGAGCTCGTCCTCACCAACCGGCCGCAAGGCGGGCTCTGCGCCGCGCTCGTGCTGCCGCGAACGTCCAAGCACTCCGCTGCATTCAGTATTGAACACAACGCCAAACGCTTTGCGTAATTGGAAATCGGCGAATATAGTGGTCCTTCGACCGCCATGACAGCAACCATGGGCAAACGCATCGATGCCGCGACTGGTAGTGCATGAGTACAGAGGAACTGATCAAAGGCGCGAAGAGCGTCGGCAAGATTCCCGGCAGCATTTGGGCGCTCGGGCTTGTCAGCCTGTTGATGGATGTTTCATCGGAGCTGATTCATAGCCTGCTGCCGGTATTCATGCTCACCGTGCTCGGTGTCAGCGTCTTGACCATTGGCCTGATCGAAGGTGCGGCAGAGCCACCGCCCTGATCGTGAAAGTTTTTTCCGGAGCGATCTCCGACTACTGGAACAAGCGCAAGCCCCTGGCGGTGCTCGGTTACGGCCTCGGAGCACTTTCCAAGCCCTTGTTCGCCCTGGCTACCGGTGCCGGGCTGGTTGTTGCCGCCCGGCTCATCGACCGGGTTGGCAAAGGCATTCGCGGTGCACCACGCGACGCGCTGGTGGCCGACATTGCACCACCGGAGTTGCGCGGTGCCGCTTTTGGGCTGCGCCAGTCACTCGATACGATCGGCGCTTTCCTTGGGCCGATGCTGGCGATGACCCTCATGCTGCTGTGGGCGAACGATTTCCGCGCGGTGTTCTGGGTGGCGATCATCCCGGCTTTTCTTGCCGTCGCGCTGCTCTTCTTTGGCGTGCAGGAACCTGAGCGGCACCAAGACGGCAAACGAGTCAATCCGATTCGCCGCGAGAACCTGCGCCGACTCCCGCACACCTATTGGTGGGTCGTCGGAATAGGTGCGGTTTTCACTCTTGCGCGTTTCTCCGAAGCCTTTCTGGTGCTGCGCGCCCAGCAGGGCGGATTGCCTATTGCCCTCACGCCGCTGGTGCTGGTCGGAATGAATGCGATTTACGCCCTCAGTGCCTATCCATTTGGCAAACTGTCGGACTCGATGAGCCACGCCAGGTTACTGGCTTGGGGACTGGTGGTGCTGATTGGTGCGGACGCTGCCCTCGCCTACAGTAACCACTGGGGCTGGGTGTGGGCTGGTATTTCCTTATGGGGCTTACATATGGGAATGACCCAGGGTTTGCTGGCGACTATGGTGGCTGACTCGACGCCTGCCGATTTGCGGGGCACGGCGTATGGCTTTTTCAATCTCATGAGTGGAATTGCGATGCTTGTGGCCAGTGCACTGGCCGGTTTGCTCTGGGACCGATTCGGGGCATCGTTCACGTTTATTGCGGGGGGAATCTTCTGTGTCCTGGCTTTACTGGCTATTGCGTACTTTGGCCGAGAGAGCTTGCGCAGCACGGGTCGCTGAGGTGGGTTCCGTCACGTCAAAGGTAACCCGCGCCTGTTTCAGCTCAGTTTCAGCGGTCGTACGCAGCCGTGGTCGATCTGCGACATTTCGATCTGCAACGTTGGGTGGGCGATTCCGAAGCGGTCATGCAGACCTTTGCCGACTTCCTTGTAAAAGGCATCGCCGGGATACCCCGACGGCATGACGAGATGGGCCGTCAGCGCATTGTCGTAGGTGCTCATCGCCCAGACGTGCAAATCATGGACGGCTGCAACACCGGCCAGACTGTGCAGCCATTCATCCAGCGCCACCAGATCGACTGATGCGGGAACCCCGTCAAACAATAGATGAACGGATTGCCGGAACAACGACCAGGTACCGACAACAATCACCGTCGCAATAATCAGGCTGACGACCGGGTCAAGCCACGTCCAGCCTTGCCAGAGATAGAGCGCGCCGCCGCAACCACGCCGAGGGAAAGCAGCGCGTCAGCCGCCATATGCAGGAACGCGCCGCGAAAATTCAGGTCGTCCTTGCTGCCGGACCTGAACAGCGCAGCGGTAATTCCATTGACCACAACGCCAACGGTGGCAACGGCCATAATGGTCACGCCTTCGGTCGCACCCGGAGTTTGCAGATGCTGGACGGCTTCCCAGGCTAGCGCGCCCATGGCAATTAAGAGCAGGATGGCGTTTGCGAAAGCCGCCAGGATCGAAGCCCGCTACCAGCCGTAGGTGTGACGGTGATCCGGTCGCAGCCGTCCGGCCCTTGAAGCGACCCAGGCCAGAAGCAAGCCGGCCACATCTGACAGGTTGTGGCCGGAATCGGCGAGCAAGGCCAGCGAGTTGATTTTCCAACCGTAGATTCCTTCGATCAGGACAAAGCCGATGTTGAGGGCGATGCCGATGGCGAACGCGCGGTTGAAGTTGGCGGGGGCGTGCGAGTGGCCGTGGGGGTCGGCACTGCTATTACTCATCAAGAATTGCTCCGTTGTTTAAGCTGAAGTTCCAGCGTTTCGTAGTCACTGCGGGACGCTGTATCGCCCATCTTTATTGAGTTGAACCGTTGTCAGGTGGATTTGTTGGCTTCTTTTTGTAGTCACTAAATAGATTTGACAAAGCACAATTTGTTGTCTATGTTTATGGACATGCCGCCCCGCACTGGAACCGCCCACGTCGTCACCACGACCCGCAAGTACAAGGATCGGGTTTATCACACGCATCTGTTGCGTCGTAGCTACCGCGAAGGCGGCACCGTCAAGAACGAAACGCTGGGCAATCTTTCGCATCTGCCCGAGGCGCTGGTGGACATCATCCGCCGCTCGTTGCAAGGCGAGACCTTCGTACCACTGGCACAGGCGTTCGAGATCTCGCACTCACGTTCACAAGGCCATGTGGCGGCCGTGATGACAACGATGCAGCGCTTGGGATTCGCGTCGCTGATCGCCGCCAAGCCGTGCCGCGAGCGCGACCTGGTGCTGGCCATGGTCGCCTCGCGCATTGTCGCCCCCCAGTCTAAACTGGCCACCACACGCGAGTGGCACACGACGACGCTGGCCGAAGATTTTGCCGTGACCGACGCGAGCGAGGACGATCTCTACGCGGCCATGGACTGGTTGTTGCTGCACCAGAACCGCATTGAGAAGAAGCTTGCAGCGCGTCATTTGAGCGAGGGTGGCTTGGTCCTCTACGATCTCTCCTCCAGTTATTTCGAGGGAACGACCTGTCCGCTGGCCAAGCGCGGCTACAACCGCGACGGCAAACACGGACTGCTGCAGGTCAACTACGGGTTGCTCACGGATCGCCGGGGATGTCCGGTGGCCGTCTCGGTCCATGAAGGCAATACCTCGGACAGCACGACCTTCTTGCCCGAAGTGCAACGCCTGCGCACGGAATTTGGCATCGAGCATATGGTCATGGTTGGTGATCGGGGGATGATCTCGCAAAAGGCCATCGACGCGATGCACGGGAGCGAGGGCATGGACTGGATCACGGCGCTCAAGAGCGTCTCGATTCGCGCGTTGGTCGAGCAGGGGCACCTGCAACTCGACTTGTTTGACGAGCGCAATTTGTTCGAATTCAGCGCCCCGGAGTATCCCGGCGAACGCCTGGTGGCCTGCCGCAACGCACCGCTGGCCAAACTGCGCGCCCACAAGCGCGAGGATTTGCTGTGCGCCACCGAGAAGAGCCTCGAGAAGATCAAGAGGCGCGTGGACGCCGCCAAACTGACCGGCCAGGACGCCATCGGCGTGCGCGTGGGCAAGGTCGTCAACCAGTACAAGGTCGCCAAGCATTTCGAACTGGTCATTAACGAGGCGGCGTTCTCATTCCGACGCCAGCCGGAGAGTATCGCCGCCGAAGCGGCGCTGGACGGCATCTACATCATTCGCACCTCGGTCTCTGCCATGCAAATGAGCGAGGCGGACTGCGTGCGCAACTACAAGTCGCTGGCCAACGTCGAGCGCGCCTTCCGTTCGTTCAAGACCATTGACCTGAAGGTGCGTCCGATTCATCACCGCCTCGCGGATCGGGTGCGTTCGCACATCTTTCTGTGCATGCTTTAGTACTATGTCGAGTGGCACATGCGTGAAGCCTGGCGCGAACTGATGTTTGCCGACACTGACCAGCAGGCCAAGACTGTCCGCGATCCCGTGGCGCCGGCCACGCGCTCCAAAGCCGCCTTGACCAAGGTGGCGCGCCACACCCTCGACGACACGACGCCGGTCCATAGCTTTGCCACCTTGATGGCGGAACTGGCGACCATCGTGCGCAATACCTGCCGTACGCCCAGGGCCGCAGAAAATGCACCAACCTTTGACATCCTCACCACCGCAAACTCAAAACAACTGCGAGCAATGCAACTTCTGCAACAGATCGCCCTGTAGTCAGAAAACAGAACTCAGGTCCCCGGCCAAACGCTTGGGGTGTAAAGAAAGTTCGCTCTTCAAGTAACGGAACTTCAGTTTAAGGTGGCGGCAGTGGGCTCTGACCTGTTCGAACGTGTGCAAACAATTCGCCGCGGTGACCTCGCACGAAGGGAGACGAATCAGACACCAAAAGGATGCAGGGGATTATTCAGAAACGCCCGAATCCAGCGGCGGTCGAGGAACAAAGCAGCAGACCGTCCCTTCATCGTCAAATGTCACCTGGCAGGCTTCGGCGAGCTGCGTGCGCAAGCGAAGACGAGCCCGCTGCACTCGCGACTTGGCAGCCGGAAGCGAAAGACCCAGATGCCTGGCGTAGGCCTTCTGCGTCATTCCCTGGATGTCGCAGAACATGACGGCCTGGCGATCTTCCGCCGAGAGTTCGGACAGCACGCGCGGCAGGCAATGAGTCAGGAGATCAATCGGCGCCAGCTCGGAAACGGATTCGGCGAACAGATCGTCGGGCAAGGGGACCTGCTCCTTGGTCAGGCGCAGGCGATCCAGCAAAAGATTGCGCGCCACATGGAAGAGCCAGGCACGCGGGTTGTCGAGGCCGCAAAAATCCTTGCCCTGAAGCAGCGCCTTGAGAAAGACTTCCTGCAACAGATCGTCCGCCTCCAGAGCACTTCCGCAACGATACGCGAGAAAGCCCCTGATCTCGGCCTTGTGTTGCCGCCACGCCTTGTGGTGACAGAGATACGTAGGCGATGAGCTCATCGCTTAGGCCGTCAGTTGTTTCAGGCCATCGATCCCGACCGGCGGCAGCGCCAGCCAGGGAACGAGCGCACAGCGTCGGCTCAGTTGGCTTGCCACACGCTGGATAAATGGAATCTCGTATTCACCACGCTGTTTGAGAACCGGATGCTGGGTACCACTGACCAGAATGCTCTGGTTGATGACCCAGGCAAACGGAGTAATCCCGGCACGAGCCAGATCCTTCAGCAAACGCTCGGCTTCGTGGACCGGCGTCGCTTCGGGCAACGTCACGACCAACACTTTGGTATAGGCCGGATCGCGCAGGCGTGGCAACAGTTGTGTGACGGCCTCAGGCATTTCGCCTTGAGTGCGCAATACCTCGCTGTGATACGCTTCGGCCGCATCAAGCAACAAAATCGTATGCCCGGTCGGTGCCGTATCGAGCACAACAAAGCCCTCTTTCCCGCCATCGACCGCAAGCGCGAAGGCGCGAAAAACGGCGATCTCCTCGGTGCAAGGAGAGCGCAAATCTTCCTCCAGCATGGCCCGAGCATTGGCATCGAGCGTGGGCGAAGCTTTGGCCAGCACTTCGGCGGTGTATAACGCCACTTCGGCCGCCGGATCAATGCGGCTGACCTTGAGGTTAGGCACGGCCTCGCCAATGGCCGAGGAGACATGTGCGGCCGGATCAGTCGTGGACAGAACAACTGGAAATCCGCGTGCGGCAAGCTCAACGGCAATCGCCGCAGCTACGGTCGTCTTGCCGACGCCGCCCTTGCCCATAGTCATGATGACCCCGCGCCCGCTCTGCGCCAGCTCGTCGATTAGCAGCAAAAATTTTCCTGGCAATTCCATGTCGGCCGATGACCAGTCAATTGAATGCTCAGGGGAAGATGGCGCATACGGACTTGCCATCAGGCGCAAGGCATCAAGCCCGACCGTACCCTTGGGTAAGAAGGGAGTAATGCTGCGCTGTAACCCGGCAAGTCCTGTCGGCATGGTCCCCAGTGCTTGCTTGGCACGTTGATGCATGGCCTGCGCTACGGCATCGGAGGTGTCGTCCTCCACCAGCACGCCATTCAAGGCCAGGCACTGATTGCTCACCCCCAGTTCGGCGAGTTCGCCCTGTGTGCGGTCGGCCTCGCGCAACGCCGCCACATCGGGGCGACTGACCAGAATGACGGTCGTCTGCAAAGGATCGGCCAGCCGTTGTACGGTGGCGGCGTAGAGGGTCTTCTGCTTCTCCAAACCGGCCAGCGGTCCTAAACACGAAGCGCCACCGGTTGAGTATTCGATGAATTCACTCCACGCGGAAGGCAAGGTCAGCAGGCGCAGGGTGTGGCCGGTGGGAGCGGTGTCGAAAATGACGTGATCAAAATCCACCGTGGCTTCAGGTTGGCCGAGCAACTTGGAAAACTCGTCAAAGGCAGCGATTTCCACAGTGCACGCCCCGGAAAACTGTTCTTCCATGCTGGCGATAGCCGCCGCCGGCAAGATGCCACGATAAGGAGCAACCATGCGCTCGCGGTAGTCGTGCGCAGAGACCTCCGGGTCAATATTGAGCGCGAAAAGACCGGGGACCCGCTGTATCGCGGTCGGCACCTGGCTCAATGCGGTGCCCAATACTTCATCGAGATTCGACGCTGGATCGGTACTGACAATCAGCACGCGTTTCCCGGACTCGGCCAAAGCGAGACCGGTGGCACAGGAGAGCGAGGTTTTGCCGACGCCGCCCTTGCCGGTAAAGAAGAGATAGCGCGTGCTGACAACAGGAAGTGCCATCAGCAGCACCCGGACTTCGGATTGCAGCAACCGCTACCAATCTGGATGTGCGGCTTGTTCTGACTGGCCAGCTTGAGGTCCAGTTTCTGCGCCAATTGGATACGCGACAGATGCGCGCCGGTGGCAACGATGTGGCCATCCAGCACAATGATCGGCAGCCGTTCCATACCCGCTTCCATTTCCTTGATCACTGCGGGATTGGCGGCAAATGCTTGCGGTTCCTGACCAAGGTTATAGCGCTTCACTTCAACGCCCTGTTCGGCCACCCATTGCAGATCGGCGGCAAACTGTACTAGGACAGGATCGACGTCCACCCCACAAACACCGGTGGAACAGCACATGGCAGGATCAAACACTTCGAGCTTTTTCATTTCGGGTTCCTTGAAGGAATTCAGATTGAGGACCTTGCGCAGGCAAGGGCAGGATTGCGGGCACAGTTGGCTGAATTCTGGAAGAGCCAGCAGCGCGGCCGGAACGCGGGCGCGGTCTACCGGCGAATATCCGACGCGCCCGAAATAACTCGCGGCGTTGGTTTCGTTGGCGAGCAGATACAAGGCTGAAAGGCCGCTCTTGCGCGAGGCGGCCTCTGTCGCCTCGACCAGCCGGCTAGCCAGACCCTCGCCCCGGAAGCCCATAGCGACCGCTACCGAGCGCAACAAGCCCTGAGAACCGGCCACTTCCAGACCCGCCACACCGACCAACCGCTCGGCCGATTCGATGACATAAAAGTGAGCCAGGCTGGCCTCGTTCAAATCGCTCGACGGCAAGCTGCAAGCCGTCAGCAGTGCGACAATGCCCGGCAGATCGTTGCGTTGCGCCGGGCGCAGTTCATGATCAGGCACGTTCATACCAATCCTTGCTCGAATTGACCACCTTGACGACGAGCAGCATCACCGGCACTTCGATGAGCACACCGACGACGGTCGCCAGCGCCGCACCGGATTCAAAACCAAACAGACTGATGGCGGCGGCAACAGCCAGCTCGAAGAAATTGGACGCACCGATTAGCGCTGAAGGACAGGCCACCGAGTGCTTCTCGCCGACTTTCCTGTTCAGCCAATAGGCGAGGCTTGAGTTGAAGAAGACCTGGATCAGGATCGGCACGGCCAGCAAGGCGATGACCAAGGGCTGATCGATAATGGCCTTGCCCTGGAAAGCGAAGAGCAGAACAAGCGTAGCGAGCAGCGCTGAGATGGACCATGGACCGATTTTTTCCATAACAGCATCGAATCTCGCCTGTCCGCCCTTGAGTAGCGATTTTCGCAGGAGCTGGGCGAGGATCACGGGGATCACGATGTAGAGTACGACTGATGTAAAGAGCGTATCCCACGGCACGGTAATCGCCGAGATACCGAGCAGGAAGGCGACCAGCGGGGCAAATGCAAAAATCATGATCGAGTCGTTAAGCGCCACCTGCGAAAGCGTGAATAACGGGTCACCATTGGTTAGCCGGCTCCACACAAAAACCATGGCGGTACATGGCGCAGCGGCGAGCAATATCAGCCCGGCGATGTAACTATCGAGCTGATCGGCCGGCAAGTAGGGCGCGAAGATCTGGCGGATGAACAGCCAACCGAGAAAAGCCATCGAGAACGGCTTGACTAGCCAGTTGATGAACAGCGTGACGCCGATACCGCGAATGTGCTGACGAACTTCGTGCAAGGCACCGAAATCAACCTTGACCAGCATCGGGATGATCATCACCCAGATCAGCAAGCCGACGGGTAGATTGACTTGTGCGTATTCCATGCGGCCAATCGCCTGAAAGACACCAGGCAACGTCTGACCCAGGGTAATTCCGGCCACGATGCAGAGGAAGACCCATACCGTCAGATAGCGCTCGAATACGCTCATCGGGGCGTGTGCGGCTATTTTCACGGTGACTTCACACTGAGCGCTCATTGGCAGGCCTCGTGAATCAGTCGTGCTGCGGCAACGATGTCCTGACGCGACATCGACTCCAGGTCGAGCGCCAGAAAAGTCTTGATCCGTTTCTCAAGCGCGGCGTAGGCGACGTCAAAAGCGGCCTGGCGTGCTTCCAATGGTTCAACATGCGCCGGGTCATCGACCCCCCAGTGCGCGGTTGTTGGATGCCCCGGCCAGATCGGGCAGATTTCTCCGGCGGCACTGGCACAGACCGTAAAGATGTAGTCGAGGTTGGGCGCATCCGGCGAGGCAAACTCGTCCCACGATTTGCTGCGTACTTCGGCCGGCAAAGGAACGCCGTGTTTTTCCAGCGTTTCCCGCGCCACCGGATTAACCTTCCCCGACGGCTTGCTGCCAGCTGAGAAGGCACGAACACGCCCCTTGCCGAGGTGGTTGAACAAGGCTTCACCGAGGATCGAACGCGCCGAATTTCCGGTGCACAGAATCAGTACGTTGATGGGATTGGGCTTACTCATGCCTTATTTTCCTTTCGGGGAACAGAGTTGTGAATTGCCGCCGCAGCAGTCTTCGGTCAGAAAAGCGATTAGCGCATTGATACCAGGCATTTCGGCGCGGTAACGCACGAAACGACCTTCTTGTACAGTTGTAACTAAACCCGCCTGCGCTAGGGTTTTGAGATGAAATGAAAGCGTTGGCGCTGGCAGATCCAGCTGCTCACCAATCACACCAGGGGTCAGACCCTCAGGCGCGTTGCGCACCAGAAGACGAAACACGGCCAGACGACTTTCCTGTGCCAGGGCGGCTAGTGCATTGACGGCTTCTTTGTTTTCCATATTTCCAATAATATAGAAATATTAGGAAAAAGACAACTCTGAAAGTTTGAATTCATAAATCAAGTACCTGAAGAACTCATGCTGCCAGATTCTTCAGGTCGTTAGTTGTTTACTGGAGGTTATGCTCCGCAACCATTCCATGGATTTTCGTCGCGTCTAAGCTGCAAGCCAATATTGAGCCGGTTCAAGCCGCTATAGACGTCGATTACGTTATACAGTTCGAGCATGGCTTCGTCATCGAGGCCGTTGTGCCCTACCGCTCCGTTGTAGACGTTGATGCAGTAGTCACAGCCACTCATGATGCTTACCGTAAGGGCGATAATGTCTTTGGTCTTTCGACCAAGCTTCCCCTCCTGCCCCATGACAACCCGGATCCGCTTCCACGAAAGCTCAAGATAGGCAGGATTGTTTGCCATAGCCTGGTACATATTGGGAACAAAATCGATACCAAGGGTTTTCTTGATGTCATCGTAAAGCTCCTCAAGTTTGCCGGAGGCTCCCGACGGCGGGATCAAATTGATAGAAGCGCTGGCATTTTCCTCGTGAGCGCGGGTGCCGGTTAATTTCGCGCATTCGGGAGTAGTGATTGATTTGTTGGTGCAAGACATGGTTTTCCTGACTAAAGGCGGGTCTGTCGGAGTTTCAAGGCGCCAGATGACGCCTCCTTATCTTTGGACGGAAAACCGCGTACCAGGGATACACTTTTTTTCGCTCAGCTGGTTGAACGACTTCAGGCTCAGAACTGAGGAGCGGAAGACATGCTGTGCTTGCTCCAGAGACCTGCCATCAAAATGCCTACCAACAGGTTGAATTCAAGCCTTGCGGTCGCAGCGGAAAACGCCGTCTCCGTCTCGCTGAAAATCACATTTTTGGGCAAGCTTTTGCTTCAGCCGCGTTCTGGCGCGGTGGATGCGGATTTTGGCAGTGGCTATCGAGCAGTCGCAGATGTTGGCGACCTGCTCTGCACTCATGCCTTCCAGATCGTGCAGGACCAGGGCCGTGCGGTAATCCGCGGGCAGACTGTCGATCACCTGACGAACGCAGGTACTCATCTCCACCGTGATGAGACGCTCTCCGACCTCTGGCGCTCCGTCATGCACATTGCCGGCCTCATCCACATCGACGATATCAAGGCTGTTTTTCGGGTTTGCGGAAGTAATCCGTTGCGACCCTCGAAGCAATCGTAAAAGCCCAGGTCTTGAGAGAAGAACGTTGCTCGAATCCAGACAAGCCCTTGGCCATGCGAATCAAGGTTTCCTGTAGCAGGTCTTCCGCCACGGAGGGGTTGCCCACGTAGCGTTTCAGATAATTCAGCAGTACCGGGGATAGCTCTTCGGCCAACGCTGTGAAATTTTCAGATAATTGCGGTTGGGACAAGGCGATAGTCCTCGAGGTGGCCGTGCGAAACGGGATGGCGCCTGACAGGCCGTGCTGAAGTAACAATCAAGCGCAGCAAATGTATCAGGCACAGCAAGTGCCAGCAATTTTATCCGCAGCGGCACCGCACCGATGGCCTGGTTCGCTGCACACAGGTTGTGGTGATTCAAGCAAACTCTCAGCTGAATCGAGTACCTTGCGGGCAGGAACTTGCTTAAGCTTTTCCGCAAGCTGCACGGCTTCAAGGATTTGAACATCAGTCAATCCTGCTTTGCGGGCTTCCGGGATATGGTATTCGATGCACGGGACGCAATTGCTGGCAATCGCCGCTCCTATGGCAACCAATTCATATTCACGCGGATTTAGTGCTTTCATCATCATCTCCAGTGTCGGTCAATTGGGATTCCGAGGCGACCTACTGCCTCCACTCCTTTAGACGAAAACGAGTTGATGAGGGATACATGAATTCATCTCGATTTTCGGGCGACGGTGATTTTTATTGAGCCGCTGAAACTGCGAGTCCAGAGAGCAACGGTGCAAGACAACAATGCCCGGTAACCAATCCATACCGGTCGTAAGATTTGGTTGGGGCGAGCGGCGGCAATGGCCGAAGAGCACGCAGTCGTCAGCGCCTCGTGGTCGGCAGGTTTGTCATCATAAAGCCGCCATAGCCCTTGCAAACGTCATCAGGCCAAGGGTCGGGACCGGCGGTGGCCTGCGTGCGAAGCGGTCGTTCGGATTGAAATCTGGGGCTACGGCCGGTGATCTCATCATTGCGGCCTTTGACGGTGCATCGCCCCAACGCCTGTTCAGTCCGATGATAACCGGCGGTAAAAGGTTGCAAAGCACCTGAGACGATGTGATGCCGTAGCAGTTTCATTCGGGCAAAGCGTGTCGAAGCCCGTTCATTCGTCGACGGCTGAACGGGCTTCAGGAACGGCTGGCCGGATCAACCTCGATCCGTCAGCAGCCGCGTTCATTCAACATCGGGAAACCGCGTTGGTGCCGGAGAAGCCTTCGGGCACCCCCATCCCACGTCCTACATCATGACGGTCCCCCTGCGCCACCCGTCCGAGCTCGCTGTGGTTCTGGGTAACCATTGGCAGTTGCCGCCCGACTTGGCAGCGGCCATCCGGACGTCGAGGCTGAAGACGACGTGATGCTTTGAAATCACGTCGTCGCAGCGACGAATCAATGGCGGTCAAAGATCGTGGCGCCGTCAGATCGATGCGCGTGGCGCCACCGGTGGAACGCTCTGCGTTTGGGACCGTATGACCCAGGCTTTTCCACAGAATTCACGGGAAACTCTGTGGATAACCATGGGATAACGGGTCTAGGTCGATGAGCCAGCAGGAAATTGAGCAAGCGCCCAATTATTAGGCGGTCGGTCGTTCGCTTTGGGAAAGAGTGTTCGTCAGATCGGGGAACTGCCGTTCACCGCAATTCCCGGCCGAATGGCAGTAGCCGAAGCATTGTTGACCGAGATGGGATGGCACTCGAACGACCGGATTGGCCGAGGACGATACCGCCAGTGGACCTGTCGTTGAGTATCCGCAGGCACTCACAATGTGACTGTAGAAGAATGGGCCAAGGAGAACCTGAACTGGTTTCGGCAGCACCCGAAACGCCCGACGGAAACTCGCTCGTCTTTATCCGTTCGTTTCAGCGTAACGGACTACCAGTCTGCGGTATGCGCACAAGTTGCTTCAAACCCTTTTACGCGAGCAGCGTCGTTCCTCCCCCGCAGCAAGCTGAGGCCCACTTTTCGCGCGCCGCTTCTTGGACTTGGTCGCTTCCAGAAGCAAGTACGAACCGCTGCCGATGGTCGGCGCAGCGTCGAAGAACCGTATCCCGTAGTCTTTCACGGTCTCGTGGCCATCCAGATTCCACCCGCCACGACCAACCCTGCGACAAGGCTCAACACTAAAATGTCCAAATCAAGTCCTTTCGGTTCGTCACGCGCCATTGGGCTTTCCGTACCGCAAATCGGAGAACCCGGCGCCAGGCCTCTGATGATAATTCTTTGCGTCGCTGTCTCGCTTCCCTTCGATGCGGATTATTCGCGAGCAGGTACCCCAGCTGATTGGAAATCACCCGGCAACCGTTCTCGGCGACGAAGTCGACATTGGTATGGGTGTGTCCAAAGCACCACAGCGTGATCGGGTAGTCTTCCTGATCCGACGTTGCAATATCACCCGGCCGCGTCCGGCGTCCGCGCCGCCAGTGGTCGGCGACGTCAATCACAGACCGGCACGGAGTCATGGCCTTCATTTCTCGTCGAATACAGCGACAACATAACGGCGATTAATGCTGAGCGCGCCGACAGAAACCCAGTTGAAATCAAAGTCGGCCTCGACGACCAGGGTGCAGCTCTTACTGAACGCAAGGGGACTGACGCTGAGGCCGAAACGCGTCGCCGCCAGGCAGCCCGTTTCATCGAGCATCAGGTGACGGCGAGGGGTCGGTGAGGGTGAACTCAGCCGCCAAGCGATCACGGCACACACGACCATCGTCAGCGCCGCCAGGACGCTCACGGCGACCATCCGTTTTAGGCGCATTCGTCTTCCCTCCCAGACAACGAGTCGATCGTCGTGTTGTCGCCATAGGACAAATCCGCGGCTAGGCGACTCGGCGCCCTGGGTTTCCAGGGTGACGGTCCCAGGGCCCGGAATTCGGCTGTGGTGCGTGGGGCGCAACCGAGCGAGCGATCCATGCGTTGCGTATCCAAACGCTTACGCAGGCGTTCAATTCGCCATTGCGTTTCGCTTGGCTTCTTGAACAGGATGATCCGGCCAGCCGCGAGCTCGTACAGCCAGGTCTCCTTGGGTGACCAGCCCAAGGCGCGAAGCTGCAACGGCCGGATGATCAAGAGTCCTCCGGGGCGCAGGCGCACCCTAACGCGCCGGGCTTTTTTGACGACGGGTTTCATTTTTGTTCCTCATGAGGGGATGGGTTCGACAGGCGCGGCGGCGGATCCATTGGGCTTTCCGTGCTGCGAGCCGAATGACCTGGCGCCAGAACAGTCCCCAGGGGAGCTTGCGTTGCCAGACGTAGCGCTCAATGACCTCGCGTTCGCGGGTCGTAAGCTCGACGATGATTCTGGGCATGGTTTGCTCTCGCATTCAGTACAAACGTGTCCAGAACGCCGGGGCGAGATGAATTGGCTTAATGCTGCTCATCAATCATCCGTTCAATCTCGCGGCACCAGACGATCACCGCCCCCCACCAATGGCCCTCCGGAGCTCGCCAGGCGTTCCAGGCCGCCTGCCAGGGACGTCGGCGCAGGGGCGCGAACTGACCGCGCCACCCCTGCCGTAGGCCGCGGCGGAAGCTGGCGAGAAACACGTCGATCAACTCCCGTCGCGTCGACGGGTCCAGTCCGTGGCTCAACTCGATGAGCAGCACGAGACATACCAATAGCAGGAGGACGAGGATCAAGACCTCCCACGGGCGCGAAGGCGTCAACGAATCGAAATACGTCAGATCCGGCATGGCTGATCTCTCGGCACGGCGGGCTGGGCCGCGCCGCCTTCCCGCGCCGATGTGTGCGGGAAGGCGTCATTCTGCATCGACCAGCGATCGGCCCGATCGACCAGTAGCGCTTCCCGAGAAGACGCCTCCCCGATTCCAGTCCACTCAGGCGTGCCGTTGACCGAGGTCAGGAGGTCAATCGGGGCGCGTTCGTGAGGTGGCGGCAGTTCGATCGGAGTAAGGGCAACGGCCTCGCTCAGCCAGTCGAGCAGGATCGCCCGGTGTCCGACTAGCCGACCCCGCTCGGTTTCGGCAAAGCACGGGCGCGTCCGATGCAGTTGGTAGCGGTCGGCCTTGCCGGCGTCGTGCAGCAGGCTGCCGAGGATGATCAGCGGACGGAAGACCGGCCGTTGGGCGTCCGCCAGATACAGGGCCCGTTCGGCCACCTCGAGGCTGTGGCGCAGGTTGCCGTTGAGTCCGGTGTGGGTGCGATCCAGCGAACCGGGTCCAGAAACGTAGCGCAGGAAACGTTGATCGACCCAGAACAGGGCGTTGAAGAGCTGCTTGAAGCGCCGAGGCAATTGATTGACGAGCACGCGACCGCGCTCGACCAGAGCCCGGTCTACAGGCCAGCCAAACGCGATAGTATCGAACAGATTGGTGCGTTCGTCAGGAACCTCGGCCAGAAGCAAGCGGCCAATGTGCAGCACGCCATTCTCGCAGAGGGGTGTGCCGCCCCAGCGAATCGTAACCAGAGCGGCCGGACAAATCTTCCGATCAACCGTCCGGCAGGTCCAGGCGACCTTCAGGCTGATGTGGCGATGATACAAGGTCGCCGTACAGCAGATCATGAGGTCGTCGATGGCGATCGCGTTGCACTCGACGACACGCAGGACGGGCGGCAAGGATTCGGGAAGGATGCGCTTGCCGTCGATCACAAGACTACGAGAGATTTCAGACATTGGCTTCCTCCTCTGTCTTAAGCTGCATCTGGCGTTCACCATTGCCCATCGTGCCGGTGAGCAGGCGTTCGAAGGCCGACCCGTCACGCCTTGTGAGGTTTGGGACATAACGGCTATAGACCCGGAAAAGCATTTCGGTGGTGGTATGCCCTAACTGGCGGGCGATCCACTCGGGCGCTTCGCCGCTGGCCAGCCACAGAGTGGCGGCGGTATGCCGGCATTGGTAGGGGCGACGTTTCGTCAAGCCAAGATGTCTGAGTAGCGGATGCCACACTCGGTTGGTCACGTTCTTGTGATCCAGAGGATTGCCATCGCGGTTGCAGAAGACGAAATCGGAAATTTTTGCGGTGGCCTGTTGCTGCACTTTTAATGCGTCAAATAC
>JANNNT010000609.1:0-3466 GCA_031398685.1 Rhodocyclaceae bacterium
CGGAAACCGCCGCGAACGAATTTCTCCTTGTCGTAGTTGGCGAACTTGGTCGGCACCTTGTCGAAATAACGCATCGGGCCGCCGTCGAGCAACTGGTTGTCTTCGAGCCGGAAGGAAAGCAGCACGGCCTTCTTCAGCCACTGGTGGGTGACCCATTCGCCATTGATCTTCTCGGCGACGCGGAGTTTGCCTTCATCGAGCGCGGAGAGTGCGACGCTGACGGCTTCACCAATTCTGGCGGGGGCGGTGCCCGGTTGCAACGAAGCACGGTTTTCCCAGGCTTCTTCAATGATTTGCTGGAATTGCTGCATGGTGTATTTCCTAGAGTTTTGAAACAAACTGTTGAATGCGATCTGCGGCTTCGAGGCAATCGGCATACGGCGGGACCAGCGCAATGCGCACGAAACCCGCCCCCGGATTGACTCCATTGGCTTCGCGGGCGAGAAAGCTGCCCGGCAAAACGACCACATTATAGTCGGCGACCAGTCTACGGGCGAATTCGGTATCCGACCCTTGAACTCTTGCCCACAGGTAGAAACTGGCATCGGGCATTGCCGTTCCCAGCACCTTGGATAGCAGCGGCGTTACCGCCTCGAACTTTTCCCGGTACTGACGGCGGTTGTCGACGACATGCGCTTCATCCTTCCAGGCAGCGATGCTGGCCGTCTGGAAGGCCGGGCTCATGGCACAGCCGTGGTAGGTGCGGTAGAGCAGAAATTGCTTGAGGATGGCTGCATCGCCGGCAACGAAGCCGGTACGCATGCCGGGGACGTTGGATCGCTTGGACAGGCTGGAGAGCATTACCAGACGCTCGAAACTGCGACCCAGCAGTCTGGCCGCCTGCATGCCGCCGAGCGGCGGCTTGGCTTCGTCAAAGAAGATTTCCGAGTAACACTCGTCGGAGGCAATGATGAAACCGTATTTGTCGGAGAGCGCGAAGAGTTTCTTCCAATCTTCAAGATTGAGCACTTTGCCGGTCGGGTTGCCGGGTGAACAGACGAAAAAGAGCTGTACCCGGCGCCATTCCTCGTCGCTCAGGCTGTCGTAGTCGAAGGCATAGTCGTTTTCCGGGAGGGTGTTCAGAAAGCGCAGATCGGCACCGGCGAGGTAGGCCGCGCCTTCGTAGATCTGATAGAAGGGATTGGGGCTGACGACCAGCGGCACGTGGCCTCGGGACGGGTCGATCACTGTCTGCGTCAGCGCGAACAGCGCCTCGCGTGAGCCGTTAACCGGGATGATCTGCGTCTCCGGGTCGATTCCGTCAAGGCCATAGCGGCGCTCCATCCAGTCGGCGATGGTGCTCCGCAGGGCGGGCACGCCGAGCGTGGTAGGATAACTGGATAAGCCGCCAAGCCCAGCGACCAGCGCCTCCTTGATGAAAGACGGCGTTGCGTGTTGCGGTTCGCCGATGGAAAGTTTGACCTCGCGTAGTCCGGAATTCGGCGTCGTGCCAGCAAAGAGCTGGCGCAGTTTTTCAAACGGGTAGGGATGCAATCTGGGAAGAAAGGGATTCACGTTGGTTTCAATGTGCTGTATCGGACGTTCGATTATAAGGGGCATCGCCTGATGGCGGAAAGGCAAGAAAGCGCTGCCGACCAGCGCGAAAGGCGCGCAGCCATCCTCTCGCTGCTCGCCGGTGCACTGATCTGGGGCCTGATCTGGTATCCGTACCGGATACTGCGCGATGCCGGCATCGACGGTGTCGTGGCTTCGACAGCGACTTATGCCATCGCATTCGTTCTGGGTCTCGCTTTCTTCAAGCGTTCGCTTGGTGCTTTCGTGCCGTCATGGACGCTGTTCTGGCTGGCTCTGGCGTCAGGCGGCTGCAACCTCGGTTACGTCCTTGCCACCTTGAGTGGCGAGGTCGTGCGCGTGCTGCTGCTGTTTTATCTCGCGCCCTTGTGGACGGTCCTGCTTTCGCGCGTGCTGCTCGGCGAACAGCTCAACCGTGTGGGCGCCTTCGTCATCATGCTGTCGCTGGCAGGTGCGGCAACCATACTCTGGCATCCGCACGTCGGCCTGCCGGTACCCAAGGACGCGGCGGACTGGCTCGGGCTGGGCGCAGGCTTCTCGTTCGCCCTGTTCAACGTGCTTTCCCGGCAGGCGAAGGGCATCAGCATCGAAACCAAGTCGATGGTCGCCTTTGCCGGCGTGGTATTACTTGGTTCGCTACTCATTCTTGCCGGAATCGGCACTCCGCAGATGCCCGCCGCGCCGTCGGTCTGGCTGCTGCTCGGACTGATCGGCGGCGTGCTGGTGGTGGTCAACCTCGTCGTCCAGTATGGCCTCGCTCGCGTCCCGTCCAACCGGGCAATCGTCATCATGCTTTCGGAAGTGGGGTTCGCCGCGCTTTCATCGTGGCTGCTTGCCGACGAGGCGCTGGGTTTGCGCGAGTGGATGGGCGGGGCGATGATCGTCGCGGCCAGTGTATTTTCGGCGAAAATGGAGAGTTGAAGGGGTATTGTATGAGCGATGGCGGGGTGCGCTGGGCGCATCTGCAAGGATCAAGTTGGCAGCAGGAACTGGCGGCAGGGGTGCGCATCGAGTTGCCGATACTGCTCGGCGTCGTGCCGTTCGGGCTGGTCTATGGCGTGCTGGGCTTGCAGGCCGGCTTGCCGGCCTGGGCCGTGATCGCGATGTCGTCACTGCTGTTCGCGGGATCGTCACAGGTGGTATTTGCGCAGTTGTGGGGAGCGCAGGTGCCGGCTGCGGTGATCGGCGGTACGGTAGGCGTGGTCAATCTGCGCCATCTGCTCTACAGCGCGAGCGTTGCGCAGTTTGTAACCGGATTGTCGTTGCGCTGGAAACTGGTGCTGGCCTATCTGCTGACCGATGAGGCCTACGTTGCAGCCATCGGCCGCCTGACCCTTGGACCGGCCAGCGCGATGCGCCACTGGTTCCTGTTCGGTACGGGCTTCACTCTCTGGTTCGGCTGGCAACTCTCGACGGTAGCCGGCGTGTTGATCGGGGCAACCATTCCCGCCGCCTGGGCGCTGGACTTTTCGATTGCGCTGACCTTTATCGCGCTGCTGGTTCCCGCCTTGCGTCGCCGCAGCGAGTTTGTGGCGGCGGCCGTGGCCGCCAGCGTAGCTTTGCTCGCGCAAGGGATGCCGCACAAGCTCTGGATCATGGCCGCGGCGCTGGCCGGAATGCTGGCCGGGATCGCGTGTCGGCGTTTCGATGGGAGCCGGGTATGACGGACGATCTCTGGCTGTTATTAATCATCGTCGGCTGCGGTCTGACGACGTTTGCGTTGCGCCTCTCTTTCATCGTTGGCGGGGCGCAGTTCAAGCCTGGTAGACGCATGCAAGCCGTTCTCGGTTATGTGCCGCCGGCCGTACTGGCGGCGTTGATTGCGCCGGAAATCCTCTTGCGGCAAGGCAATATCGACTTCGGGCTGGATAACCCGCGCCTGCTTGCTGGCGCAGTAGCCGTCGCCGTGGCGTTTTTTACGCGCAGCGTGCTG
>JANNNT010000481.1:0-8876 GCA_031398685.1 Rhodocyclaceae bacterium
GATTTATTTGTCATTGAAACCTCAGTGTTGCGTTGCATCGATCGGGGAGGGGGGCTTTGCGCCGCCGGCGAGATAACCGCTGAATGCCGCTTCGAGCAAGTTGTGCTCAGTCCACTCGCCGCGTTCGAAGATCCTGACCAGGCGACCGGCGCTCATCACGGCGATGCGGTCGCACACTGACATGAGCTCACGCAAATCACTGGAGACCATCAGCAGCGCCTTGCCCGCCTCGGCCAGTCGATCCATCTGCGCATAGATGTCTGCGCGGGCACCTATATCGACGCCCCGTGTCGGCTCATCCAGTAGCAACACCCTGCAGTCGCGATGCAGCCAGCGTGCAAACACCACTTTCTGCTGATTGCCGCCGGAAAGCTCGCCCACCGGTTGTTCAATGGACTGGCTGCGCACGCCGAGCAGATCGCTCAAGCGGCTCACTTGCGCGCACTCATCGTCCGGACGCAACCAACCCTTGCGCGAAATCGCCGCAATGTTGGCCAGCGTGGCATTGATCCGGATAGCCAGCGGCAACAGCAAGCCCTGCGTCTTGCGATCTTCCGTCACCAGCCCGATGCCCTGTCGCACCGCCGACATCGGCGAAGGGATGTGGGCGGGTTTTGTTGCCCCGTCCAGAAAAATCTCGCCGGAATCCCGCCGGTCGGCACCGTAGATCAGGCGCAGCAACTCCGTGCGCCCGGCGCCTACGAGGCCAGCCACACCCAGGATTTCGCCGTGGTGCAAACCCAGGCTCACGTCCTGCACCGCCTTGCCGCGACTCATCCCGCGAACCTCCAGCGCCAGCTTGCCGGCAGGCCGGCGCGGGCGGTCGAGTGCTTCGCGCACATCGCGGCCCACCATCAGGCGCACGATGTCGTCCTGATTTACTTCAGTCATCGCTCGGGTATCGATATGCCGACCATCGCGCAGCACCATGACGCGATCAGCGACATGCTGCAATTCGTCCAGCCGATGCGAGATATAGATGATGCCCACGCCGCGCTGCTTGAGCAGAGCGATCTGGGCGAACAGGTGATCGATTTCACGGCTGGTCAGCGCCGCCGTCGGTTCATCGAGAATGAGCAGTCGGCAATCACCGACCAGATTGCGGGCGATTTCCACCATCTGCTGGTGACCCACGCCCAGCTGGCCGACCAGCGTGCGCGGATCGATGTGCTCCAGGCCAATGCTGGCCATCTGGTGCGCGGCCGTCTCGTTCAGAATGTCTTGGCGAATGAAACCGGCCTGGCTGGGCAGGTGATCCAGCATCAGGTTCTCGGCCACGGTGAGCGTTGGAATCAGGCCGAGTTCCTGCAGCACCATGCGCACGCCCAGATGTTCCGCAGCGCGACGCGAAGCGGGTTGAAAGGCTTCGCCACAGAGGCGCATGCGTCCGGTGCTGGGCGGAATCAGTCCGGCGACGATTTTGGTCAGCGTACTTTTTCCCGCACCGTTTTCCCCGGTGAGCGCCAGCACTTCGCCCGCATTCAGGTCGAAAGAGACATCGCTCAAAACCGGGGTGACATAAGTTTTGCCAAGACTCTCGCCCTGCAGCAATGGGGTCAGGCTCATCCGGATTCTCAATCATTCAAAAGAGCTTGGTACAAACCACGGCGGTACGGCGAGCCCAGCAAAAATCTCGATTTGCCAAAGGAAACCCCTGTTTTTCGCTGTGCTCGCCGTGCCGCCGTGGTTAACGTGGCTTCAACGTCATTTACTTCGTTACGAGATCAACCTGCGTTTCGATCGCGCCCGGCAGATCTTTCTGCGCAGTCTTGGCCTTAAGCGCCTTGAGCGCCGTCTCGATGCCGAACACGGCCTGTTTGGCAGCGTACTGATCGGCGGTGGCCAGCAGTTTTCCGTCTTTCAGTAACGGCTTGACAGCGTTGATGTTGTCATAGCCAACGACCTTGACCTTGCCTGCCTTGCCGGCTGTTTTGACCGCCGCCACGGCTCCCAGCGCCATGTTGTCATTACCGCACAACAGGGCCTTCAGGTCGGGATGTTCGCGCAGCATGGCGCTGGCAACCTTGTTGCCCTTTTCCATTTCCCACTGGCCGGATTGCACGCCAACCACCGTGGCGCCCACTTCCTTCATCGAATCCTGGAAGCCCGCGGTGCGTTGCTGCGCATTGAACGTCGTCGACACGCCTTCGAGAATGCCCACCTTGTCGCCGGCTTTAAGTTGCTTGGCCAGATAGTCGCCGACCAATTTGGCACCCTTGCGGTTGTCCGGGCCGACGAAGGGAACGCTCAGACCTTTTTCCTTCAGCGCGCCATCGTCCAGCTTGTTATCGATGTTGACCACCAGCACGCCCTTTTCGACGGCTTCCTTGACCACCGGAACCAGCGCCTTGGAATCGGCAGGAGCCAGCACAATCGCGTCGACCTTCTCGACGATCATCTGCTGGATGATCTTGATCTGAGCGGCGGTGTCGGTTTCATCCTTGATGCCGTTGGCGATCAGGGTGTAATCGGCGGAATTCTTCTTCTGGTGCGCCTTGGCGCCTTCTTCCATGGTCTGGAAGAATTCGTTGGCCAGCGATTTCATCACCAGCGCCACTTTCGGCTTGGCGTCGGCGGCGTAAGTCTGCGAAATGGGGAAAGCAGCGAGTACGGCCAGCATGGCCAGGGATTTAACCGCAGTGCGACGAGTATTCATGAAACTCTCCTGTGATGAGTGACACGTTAAAGACACGGTTTTGAAGCCAGAAACTCCATATATACGGCTCGCGCCGAAAAGCAAACGTTTGCGCAAACGTTTGCCTGCATTATACGAAGGGATTCTGGATTTGCAAGCCGGTCAAAAATGTCAGTGATCGATCGCCTCGTCCATCGCGCGAACGACGGTCGGGTCGTTCTGTTGCGGCGAGTCGATTTTTTCCTGAGCACCCGCCATGCAGCGAATGCCGGCCAACACATTCAATTCGCCGGAAGAGCGTTGCTACTTCTTCCCACAGGCAAGCTGGCGTATCTTTTCTGCGGTGCCGCCCGGCTCGGCGCTTTCCCACTGGGGGTTGGGCAACTGCTCGGTCGCCACCAGCCGTCCATCCGTCATCTGTTCGGAATAGGCCTCGACGACGAGCGTTCTGAAACGTGGCTGGTTGCAGTCATACTCGATGAGGTTCTTGATCGACCCGACCACTGTCTGCGCATCGACCCACTGGGCCGACGTAAAGTCCATGATCTGCCATGCCTGCGCCAGATCGCCGTTTTTCTGAATCAGCTTCGGATCAAGATAGACACGGAAACTGTCCGTTCTGCCGAGTGCGATCCACTCAGCCTGCACACTGCCGGCGAGCAGAATTGCGACCAATGCGAGAAGAGTCTGTCGCATGGATTTGTGGAAACAGGTCGGTCTATTCATGGCGCGAGATTTACTTGAAAGTTGGGATTGGTCAAGGGTACGCAGAGAGAAGGGCATAGTAACGCCTGAATTGGCCTTTGGGCAGCGAGACGCCGCTATGGGTGGGAAACACGAAACCTCATGCCCGGCCGCTGATGTGTTTCCGTATCGCCAACAGTTGCCGTTAAAACTGTTTTTCGGAGCCCAACACTTTGCTCGTGGTGCACTTCAGGGCTCAGCGAACAACGGTCGGAACGTGGCAGGTTATTCCCTGTTATTCAACGACTTATGATAATGCGTCGCGACTGCGGTGCGAGCTGGCACGGCCTGTGCTGTATCCCTCTTGAGCACAACTCATTGGCTCATTAACCCAAACCACTTTTTTTTTTAGGAGAACTACCATGCAATCGACCATGAAGATCAACGACCTGTCTGTCACCAAAGAACTGGACCGCGAAGAACTCGCCGCGGTACGTGGTGGTAGCAGCTTCAGCAATTCCGGCACCAACGTCGCTGCGGCCCTCGGCGGCTACGGAATCGGCGGCGCGGCAACGGCCGTCGTCGTCGCCCCGG
The DNA here is from genome assembly GCA_031398685.1 of Rhodocyclaceae bacterium. GTDB lineage: Bacteria > Pseudomonadota > Gammaproteobacteria > Burkholderiales > Rhodocyclaceae > Propionivibrio. The sequence continues at coordinate 3,914 of JANNNT010000481.1, forward strand.
TGACCCAGGTTGACGCCAGCCAGGACATCGACACCACGGTACAAACGGTCAACGCCAATGCCCTGTTCGGAAATTCGATGGCCAAGGCAGCCAAGCTGTTCTAAAGCAACGTTAGCGCCGCATGGTAGGGGACATCCCCGGCCGTGCGATGCTCGACTGGGTGACCTTTGGATGTTCTTGGAGAATCAACATGAGTGCACTGACGATTAACGACCTCCCGCTCAACCGCGCCCTGGATCGCCAGGCGATGTCTTCGCTGCGCGGCGGACTGGGCGAGGGCAACTGGGTTTTTGGCTGGATGGTGCCGTTCGCGCCGCCGTCACCGAGCTTCGTGCCGATGGTCAACAATTTCTTCCAGACCAACACCTATGTCGGTCAGGTGGTGAATCAGTCGCAGACTATCGCCATCAGCAACGCGGGGGCCGGTTCGAACATTACGGCCGCGCTCATCGGCTCCCAGGGCACTAGCGGCCAGTAGCCGCCCGGCGGCGGTCAGCCACCTCGCTTCTCGACGAAAACGTGGTCTCAAGGTGCTTTACTGGTCGCATTCTTGCGCGTATTGATTAGTCCCGTCGTATTATCCAGCAGGCTCTGCGTAGCGACCTGGATGAACGCATCCAGTTTCTGCTTCAAATCATCGTCCTGAAAATCATTCTTCAATTCACTTGCCCGGGGATCTGTCCAGAGTTGGTACTCATAGGACGTCAGCGCCCTGGATTTTGATTGAACAAGAATTCTGTTGCCGCTGATGATGGCTACCGTCTGGTCGGTTCCGGATGGCTTGATCACGCCAATTCCACGATCGTTTTTGGCAAGGTTCAGCAGGTCGCGCCCCCAGCATTGATGGCGGACCTTGCCGCCCAGTCGTCCCATGATTGTGGGAACGACATCGACCTGCGTGCCGACGGTATCACGCGTCGTCCCGAATTTCTGCTGGATGCCCGGTGCGATCAGCAAGAGCGGCACGTTGAAGCGCGCCAGATTCATCTCCGTCAACTGTTCGCCGCTGCCGAAACCGTGGTCGCCGACGATGACAAAAAGCGTTTCCTTGAAGTACGGGGCGTTGCGTATCTTTGCGAAGAACTGGCCGAGCGCCCAGTCGGAATAGCGCATGGCGGTAAGGTGCTGGTCAAGCGCTCCCTGCCCTGTAACGGGTTCAACCGGCAATTTTTCGGGAAGGGCATATGGCGTATGGTTCGACAACGTTTGCAGAATCGCATAGAACGGTTTTTCTCCATTTCTTTTGGCCAGTTCCTCGGCGGCACGATCAAACATGTCCTGATCGGAAACGCCCCAGGTCGGATCGAAAACAACGGGATTCTTGTAATCGAATCGTCCAATGAAGTTGCTGACGCCTTGTCTCCCGAAGAAGCCGGATTGGTTATCCCAGGCAAAATCGCCGTTGTAGACGTACAGGTTGTCCATCTTTCGCGCCCCCAACAGTTGGGGCAAGCCGGAAAAATCGTTGCTCCCCTCGGGGGTCTGCATCAAGTACTCGAAGGCAGGCAGATTCGGAAAACAGGCAAGCGTGGCGAAGGTGCCCTGGTGCGTATGGGTTCCGTTGGCGAAAAAGCGGGTGAATAACACGCCTTCACTGGCGAGCTTGTCGAAATACGGGGTGATGTCGCCTTTGCCGCCGAGGGCGCCAACATGGCGCCCGGCAAAACTCTCCATCAGGATCACGACGACGTTGCGAATGGGCAGAACGCCGTCGACCGGAGGCGTGTAGTCCCTCAGGATGGGGGCCTGATCGTCACCCACCAGCCTATCGCTGCCGGTGAGCAGCATCTTGCGCACCACGGCCAGCGCCTCGGCGGGCGGGAGGCTGCTTCTCCAGATGCTGTCGCGATGGTCGGACATCTGGCTTCTTGCCGCCGAGATCAACGATAGCGTGCCGTTGAGCCCCAACTGGTTGGCGAAGACCGAATTGGTGGTGAAGGCGTCGCCCCAGCGCAAAGGCGGTCCCTGGCGCAGCGTGCCGCGTGCCGCAACCACGGCCAGCAGAAGTCCAATTGCAACGATGGAAACCCGAACAGGCCATCCCGGTGGAACGATGCGACGGCTCCCGAGTGAAGGTCTGGCGCGAACCGTGATCAGATCGAGTTTCCTGAAACCCCACGCCAGGACCCCGGTGGCCAGCCCCCAGGCCAGAAGATAACGGAATACGGGGAAACCGTACCAGATCATGCTCAGGACGGTCTTCGGATCTTCCTTCAGATACTGGAACACCAGGCCATTCAGCCGCTGGTTGAATTCCCGGTAGAAGTCGAGCTCGACCAGACCGAGAAAGAGCGTCACGCTGGCGAAGACGGTCAGCCAGAGACGCAATGGGCGACGAGCATTCATCGCCCTGACGCTGAGCAGAACAAACAGCAGGGGAAGACAGCCGACAACAGCGAGGCGCAAGTCAAAGCGCAGACCGTTGAGAAATGCCTCGGCCAGAACGCTGACCGAAGCGCCGCCGATCTGTTCCCTGTTGTAGACCAGCAGGGCCAGGCGCAACAGGGAATACATGAGCATCAACAGCAGCATGCTCGACGCCGTGAAGCGCAGATGGCTCATCAGGTCAGTCGGTTGCGTGCTTGCATTTTTCCGGGAGAAGTCGCGCTTGCCGGCAGAATGGTAATTAACGTTTTTCATCGGAGAAGTGAGCAAGTTCCAGAATTCGTCCACGACCTTGTTCCGCGACGAAAAAGCCGCCGTGCGTCGTCGCGATGATGGTTTGGGGAGCGCGAAGATGCGAGAGAACGGTACGCGTCACCCCCGCGGTATCCAGCAACAGCAGGCGGGCACCATGGGTCAGGTCTTCTGTTATCCACAACCCGTTGCTGCCGCACATCAGGAAAGATGGATCGTGCAAGCCGCGGATGACAATTGCGTCGTCGTGCCCCGGCAAAAGCTTCTTGACCCACCCCTTCTTTTTTTCGGTATAGAAAAGAGTGCCGTCGGGGCAAACCGCAATGCCCTCACCTTGTTCCAGATCGTCACGCAGGGCCGTTGTTTCCTTGTTGTCCGGATCGTATTTCAGCAGGCGACCGCCATGTTTGACATCCTCGACGGCGAAAAGATTATGACCGTCACTGGCCAGGCCTTCAATGCTGTTGCCCATGAATAACGGTTCGGTCTGGCCTTCCCGCCACGCGAGTACCGGGGTTTTTCCAACCTCCTGGCTGATCGCGATGCCGCCCCGAAACAGGGCCAGCCCATCCGGCTTGGACAGCTTGACCATGACATCCTGCCGGATTCCACTTGGCGGAACTTTGAATACGCTACCCCGCCCATTGCTGAGTTCCTGCGAAACGAACAGGGAGCCCCGTTGATCAATCACCATGGCGCTGACTGACGGGATGTCGTCCAGATAGACCTTGAACGACCAGCCTGCGGCGACCTGCACGGGATAGAAATGCTGCCAGCCCAGAAATGCAGGCACGCCCAAAGCGACACCGCAAAGGGCGAACCACAGCGTGCGGCTCTTGGTCAGCGACGGCAAACGAAACATCGACATAAGCACCGTTAAATAGTCATTCTTGACTGTGCACCTTAAGTGAATCTGAAGGTTTAGGTACCCTTTATTCTGCCGGCGTCACCCGCTTTGGCAGGAATGCCGTCGAAATTTTGCGGCACGTCTTCGCTTTCAGGTTATTTTAAGGTTGGTCTAGTTCAATGCCGGATACCAAACACCTCGCCGTCGGAATTTCAGACCATTCACCCTGCCAAGCACGGCGACCGCGGGTGCCCGACTGATCGAATCACCTGCCCGGAGCCTTCAATGCCCCTTGTCCGATCTAGCCAGCTTCGCTATCTGTCCATCGTCCTGCTCGCCTGGCTGAGCGTGTTCTTCCTGACACGCAGCGTGCTGCTGGTAAGTCATCTGGCCGAAGCCGAGGTCGGGTGGTGGGATCTGTTCCGTCTCTATGGGGTCGGCCTGGCCTACGATCTGGGCTTTCTACTCTATGCCAGCGCCCCGCTGTCCATCTATCTACTGCTCTGCCCGAACGGCCTCTGGCGGCGGAAATGGCACCAGCGAGCGCTACACACCCTCTTTATCGTCATGCTGTTCGTCATGCTGTTCACCGCCGTGGCCGAATGGCTGTTCTGGGATGAGTTTGGCGTGCGCTTCAACTTCATTGCGGTGGATTACCTGGTTTACTCCACTGAGGTGATCAACAACGTTCTTGAGTCTTACCCGATCTTCCCGATCCTGGCCGGGCTAGCCCTCCTTGCCATCGGAATCGGTAGTGGCCTCGGACAGTCCGTCAAGGCGGCGCTGGCCGCTCCACTGCTGCCCAAGCCTCGCGCCTTCCTGGCGCTGGCGGGTTTGCTGCTGATGCTCGGCGTCAGCAGCGCCCTGCTCGGACAGAACTTTCCGCGCGGCCTGGGCGGCAACGCCTATCAGCGCGAGTTGGCAAGCAATGGACCGTTCCAGTTCTTCGCGGCCTTTCGCAATAACGAACTGGATTACCCGCAGTTCTACGCCACCCTGCCGGACGATCAGGTCGCCGAACTGCTGCGCGACGAAATCAGGGAACCGAATGCGCATTTTATCGGCGACGATCCTGAGGATGTCCGCCGGGCGATCGACAACCCGGGCCAGCCACAACGTTTGAACGTGGTCCTGGTGACCATCGAAAGTCTCAGCGCCAAATACCTCGGCAGCTTCGGGAACCGCCGCGGACTGACCCCCAATCTCGATGAGTTACGCCAGCACAGTCTGTTCTTCAGCAATTTTTACGCGACCGGCACGCGCACCGACCGGGGGCTTGAGGCCATCACCCTGTCCATCCCGCCAACGCCCGGTCGCTCCATCGTCAAGCGTATCGGTCGGGAAACCGGCTATGCCAGTCTGGGCCAGCAGTTCAACGCCGAGGGCTACGACAGTGTGTTCATCTATGGCGGACGGGGCTATTTCGACAACATGAACGCCTTCTTCGGCGGCAACGGGTATCGCATTGTCGACCAGAGC
>JANNNT010000487.1:0-2443 GCA_031398685.1 Rhodocyclaceae bacterium
CGGCGTGACCGACGCGGACGCCGGCGATATCGGTGAGGAGATTTTTCATGCTTCAGCGGTCCAGCGCCAGCCTGATCATTCGCGCCAGATCGGACTTGCGATACGGCTTGGCGAGCAGCAATACCCCTGAATCGAGCCGACCGTGATGGACGATGGCGTTCTCGGTATATCCCGAGGTGAATAACGTCTTCAGCGCGGGCCGCCGCTTCAGCGCTTCATCGGCGAGCTGGCGGCCGTTCAGCAATCCAGGCATGATGACGTCGGTAAACAGCAGGTCGATGGTGGCAGTATGGTCGATAACGACCAGGGCTTGCGCGGCGTTGCTCGCCTCCAGGGTAGTATAGCCAAGACTCTCGACCTGGGTAACAACATATTTGCGCACCAGTGCATCATCCTCGACGACAAGAACGACCTCGTGCCCGCCTTCAATGGTGGGGGATGGCGGCTGCTCGGCGGTGACCTGATCGAGCCCGGTTGCGCGCGGCAGATAAAGCTTGACCGAGGTCCCGTGGCCTTCCTCGCTGTAAATCTTGATATGCCCGCCCGACTGCTTGACGAAGCCGAACACCATGCTGAGACCAAGTCCGGTACCCTTGCCGACTTCCTTGGTGGTGAAGAAGGGATCGAAGACCTTTTCCAGGTTGGCGGCGGATATCCCCGCGCCGCTGTCGCTTACCGCGACCATGACATAGTTTCCCGGGGTGACCTCGTTGTGCATGCTCGCGTAATTCTCATCGAGATAGACGCTCTTGCTCTCGAGCGTGAGCTTGCCGCCGTACGGCATGGCATCGCGAGCGTTCAGCGCGAGGTTCAATATAGCCGCCGTGAGCTGGCTTGGGTCGACCAACGCCGTCCATGTATCCGCGGCAAGCAGCGGGGCGATTTCGATCTGTTCGCCAAGCGTCGGGCGCAGCAGTTTTGCGGTTTCGAGAATCAGTGCATTGACGTCGACATCGCGCGGCTGCAGCGGCTGCTTGCGGGCGAATGCGAGCAGATGCCGGGTCAGATCCGCGCCGCGCTCCGCCGCCTCGTCGATCATCCTGGCGATCGCCACCAGCTGCGGGTCATGGGCTACGGCCTCGGTCAGGATTCCGATGGTTCCGGTGATGACCGTGAGGATATTGTTGAAGTCGTGCGCCACGCCGCCGGTCAACTGGCCGACGGCATCCATCTTTTGCGCCTGACGGATTTGGGCTTCCGCGGCCTGCTTCTCGGTCAGGTCGCGGCCGACGAAGAAGTGCCGCCTGACCGGCTCGGACCATGCCCCCATCCAGGTCAGCATCACGGCGTGGCCGTCCTTGTGGACATAGCGCGTGTCGAAGTTGCGCATATGCCGGCCGCGCCGCGCCGTCCGCATCTCCTCGCGGGTGCTGTCGAGATCATCAGGATGGATGAACTCGACCGCGCTGTGCCCGATCATTTCTTCGGGCTGGCGGCCCAGAATGGCGATGGAGCTCGGGCTGACCTGAACGAACGTTCCCTTGGTATCCGTGACCAGGATGAGATCCTGCGACGTCTCGAAGATGCGCCGCCGCTCCTCGATTTCCTGGGCCAGCGCCTGCTGCGCCCTGCTCTCGCTGAGGTCGCGCGCGATTTTGGACGCGCCGACAACCTCGCCGGTCATCGACCGGATCGGGAAGACGCTCAGCGCAACGGGCACGTCAAAGCCGTCCTTGTGCCGTCGCACGGTTTCACGATGTTCGATGGCTTCACCTGACGCGATCCGGCCGAGGATTTCCTGCGTCTCGGCGCGCCGGTCCGGCGGCACGATGATATCGATGCGATTGCCGACGGCCTCGGTCGCGGTGAACCCGAACATGCGTTCTGCTGCCGGGTTCCAGGCGGTGATGGAGCCGTCGAGCTTTTTGGAGATGAATGCGTCATTGTAGGATACCACCACCGCACTGAACAACCGCTCGCGCTCGGTGTGATGGTCCCTTTCCGAGGCGGCCTCCCGGCGCAGCGTTCCGAGCAGGCGCGCCAGCTGGGCCTGCAGGGCGAGGTTGTCGATCAGCAGTACCGCCAGAACGAAGCTTGCAGCGCAGAGGCCGTAGATTCGGCCGGCATAGAAGCCCACATCGAACCTGGCGGCGTTTAAAACTCCTGACAACGCGATATCGAACAGCCAGGCACACATCACCACCATGAGCCAGACGTCGAGCACGGAATGCGGTCGCCGAAACCACAAGACCAGCAGCGCCGTGAAGGTAACAAACAACAACGTCGAGAGAACGCCGATCAAGGTGGAGGTAAAGTGCCCGCCGCTCAGCATCGTCGGCAAGATTTCGTGTCGAGCAGTGACGATCCAGGTCGCGACCGATATCGCGACGCCGACCACAATGACGCTGCCCAGGATCGCCCGGCCGGCCGATCCCCGTATTTTCGCGCCGCCGTCGCTGCCTTTCAGCAGTGCATAACCCAGCACGACAAGAGGAAAGCCGCC